>NZ_JBPQTX010000018.1:0-42644 GCF_051386555.1 Streptomyces sp. URMC 126 | reverse complement strand
AGCGTGCAGGGCCCCACGCCCCGCCCCGGGGTGGCGCCCTGCACGCTCGACGGCGTGTCCGGCCTCGGCCCCGAGGCGTTCGCCGACTTCCTCGCCGACCCGGCCGTCACCGCGGACGGCTGCCTCCGCACCCTCGTCTGGAACTGGGACGCCCGGCTCGCCCCCGTGATGTCCGACGCGCACGTCCAGGCCGTCTCCCGCCGGATATCCGCCCTCGCGCCGGGGCACGACGGCCGGAACGGCGGTCGTCTGCTGGAGATGCTCACCTACCTTCACGCCGTCGTGTACCACGACTTCTCCCGCTCGGAGATCGACGTCACGGATCCGCCGACCGCCGAGGCCATGCGCCGGGCGATCAGCGCCTTCGGCGGGGCGGCGCACAGCTTCGACGTGACGCGCTCGAACGCGGAGAGCCTGCGCGAGGCCCTGTACGCGGGCAGCGGGCCCGGCCTGCGCCAGTCGCAGCTCGGCCTGATCCGCAAGGTGCTGGCGACCATGGACCCGTACCACACCACCACGTACAAGGACCCGTCCTGGGGCGGCGCCGCACTCGCCGGCCTGTCCGTCAACTACCTGGGCCTGTACCCGGGCAACAAGGACACCGCGTTCCGCACGGTGGTGTCCGCCAACGCCGCCTACCGCGAGGCGTTCCGGAAGTTCGCCGGCTACACGCACCTCAAGGGCACGCCCAACGCCTGGGTGGTGCGGGACGCGCTCGGCGAGTACGGCCGCTTCGGCGAGGTCGACGCGCTAAGGGACGAGACGGTGTCCGGCCTCGGCGCGCTGCTGCCGGTGGCCGAGCGGAATTTCGGCGCGCTGAGCTCACCGTGGGCCAAGGCGGCCGGCTGGCTGGTCTACTACCGGGCGTGCGCCGCGTACGACGTCTGTAAGCCGGACATCGAGCGGCGCCTCTTCCCGGCCGCGTACACCTACGACGGGGGCGGCATCAAGGTGCGCACCGCCCTGGACCGGGTCACCGTCGACCGGCTGTATTACGCGAGCAAGCAGGTGAAGGCACAGTTCCACCGGGTGCTGGGCAGCGAGCGGCCGCTGGCCGGCGACGACAACGCCACGCTCACCATCGTCCTGTACGCCTCGCGCGCCCAGTACGAGGACTTCCAGCCGCTGCTCACCGGGCTGAGCACGGCCAACGGCGGTATGTACATCGAGCAGGGCGCGACCTTCTACACGTACCAGCGCCGCGTCCCGCAGGACTCGTCGCTGACGCTGGAGGAGCTGTTCCGGCACGAGTACACGCACTACCTCAACGGGCGGTGGGCCGTGCCCGGCCTGTTCGGCGAGGGCGCCTGGTACCAGGGCGACCGGACGACCGCGATGGACGAGGGGACGGCGGAGTTCTTCGCCGGCGCCACTCGCGGCGAGGGCGTGAAGGTGCGCAAGTCGCTGGTCCGGGGCGTCATCAAGGACACGGCGAACGGCGGCCCCCGGATGAGCGTCGACCGGCTGCTGCACGCCACGTACGACGGCGACGGCTTCCGCTTCTACGACTACGCGGGCACGTTCTTCGGGTTCCTGTGGACGGAACGGCCGTCGCTGCTGCGGGAGATGTACGGTCTGCTGCGGGCGGACGACCCGGCCGGGTTCGACGCGTGGCGCGACCGGATGGGGAAGGACGCCGGGCTCCAGCGGGCCTACGACGCTTTCCTGGACGCGCGGATCGCCGAGGTGGACCGGCTCTACGTGCCCAGCACGGACGTCATCCCGAACGACCGGCTGCGGGACGCCTCCCCCGAGGCCGTACGCGCGTCGCTGGCCTCGGCCACCTCGCTGACGCCCGCCTGCGCCGCGGGGCCCGACCCGTCGGTGCGGCGCTTCGTGTGCACCGGCCGGATCACCGCGAACCTCGTCGACGCGGCCGATCCGGACCGGGTCTTCCGCGATATGTCGGACACGGTCGACTACTTCCTGCTGGAGCGGGCCCGGCCCGCTTCCACCAACCTGGAGGAGATGAACTGCTCGTTCGGCCCGGTCGACGTCTGGCCTGACGGCCGGGCCGGAAGCGCCGACTACTCCTGCGAGGGGCCGCTGCGCGGCTGAGCCGCTTGCGGGCCGGCGGCGGGCCCGCGCCGCCGGCCCGCCCGGTCACCGCCCGGTGCCGGGCTCTTGCTCCATCGGCGGCTCGGCGGGGGCGTGCGGTTCGGGGCGCAGCAGGACGGCCCGGGCGACGGCCGGCGCGAGCAGGGCGGACGGCGGGACGACGAGCCCCGTCACCGCCCGGAAGGCCGCGCCGACGACCGGATCGCCGGTGGCCCGCCGGGCGACGCGGGACATGTACCAGGCGCCCGGCCGGTCGACGGCCCGGACGCCGGCCGCGTTGCCGACGGCGCCGGGCAGCAGCCGGTCGCCGCCGGCGGAGACGGTCCACGCCGGGCGGACGGTCGCGGACAGTGCCCGCTGGACCCGCCGGGTCGTCGGTGCCCGGCGGGTGCCGTCCAGGGCGGCGCGCAGGGCCAGCGCGTTGAGCGCCGCCACGGTCATGCCCTGTCCGTAGACGGGGTTGAAGGCGCACAGCGCCTCCCCGACGGCGAGGAAGCCCGCCGGGCGGCGGCCCGGCCGGTCGTAGCGGCGGCGGACGTTGGCAGTGGCCCGGTAGCCGTGGACGGCGGTGAGCGGCTCGGCCTTGTCGATCCACTCGCGGAAGACCGGGTGCGGGAGGCAGTCGGCGAAGGCGGTGAACCCGGCCTCGTCGGTGGGCGGTTCGCAGCCCCGGAGCCCGGACAGCAGGACGGCCCAGCGGTCGTCCTCCATGGGCAGGATCAGCCCGCCGTAGGGCTGGGTGGCGTCGGGGACCACGTAAATCCCCCGGAACGGCGCGTCCTTGTTGCCGCCCGCCCGGTAGAAGCGGGTGGCGTAGGCGAGTCCGGTGTCGATCCGCTCCTCGGGGGCCGGCTCGGCGCCGAGCTCCGCCAGCCAGCCGGGGGCCTTGGAGGAGCGCCCGGAGGCGTCCAGGACGAGACCGGCCGGGAGCGCACCGGGCTCCTCCCCCGCCCGTCCGGCGCCCCGGGTACGCAGCCGGACGCCGCGCACCCGGGTCGCGTCGCCCGTCAGACCGGTGACCTCCGTGCCCTCGACGAGCCGGATCCGGGGGTGGGCCAGCACGCGGCGGCGCACCACCCAGTCGACGAGGGGGCGGGAGGCGCTGACGAAGCGGATGGTGGCGGGGGTGCGCCGGTACCAGCGGCCCGCCTGCCAGTGCAGCAGGTCGTCGGGCATCCCGATCGCCAGGGCGCCGTGCGCGCGCAACTCGTCGACGACGCCGGGCAGCAGCCGTTCCAGCGCCTGCCGGCCGCTCTCCAGCAGGACATGGGTGTGCCGGTCCTGCGGCAGACCGGGCCGGTGCTCCGGCCCGTCGGGATAGCGATCGCGTTCCACGAGGGTCACCGCGTCGGCGTGATCGGCCAGCACGTGCGCGGCGAGAAGCCCGCTCAGACTCCCCCCGACGACCACGGCATGCCGCCGCCCTTCCCCACACAGACCTTCCGCCGTCTCCGCCACACTCCACCCCCAACGCCCGCCACCGCGACTCGCGTAGCGGCGGCCTCCCTTCCACTGAGCGGTCACGTTACCGGGCCGCCGACCGGTCCGGGGGCGGAGTCCGGGACGAATGGGGGATGCGTTCGGTTCTGCGGAGCCTTTCGGCCGGCTCAGCCCTCGGTGTCCGCCAGGAGCACGGCGATGCCGTCGAGGAGGCGCCGCAGCCCGAACTCGAAGAGGCCGTCGAGATCGAAGTCGTAGGGAACGGCGGTGAGCCGCGCCATCGTCGGGAAGCGCCCGTCGGCCAGCACCTGCCGCAGGGCGGGCTCCTGGGCATCCATCCAGCGGTCGGCGTCCATGCCGGTGGCTTCTTCGGCCTCCTCGTCGGCCTCGATGCCGACCGCGGTGCCGCGAATGTAGTTGATCAGGGTCAGGTGGGTGGAGAAGACCGTCGCGGGGTCGAGGCCCCGGCCGTCCAGAGCGCCGAGCACCCACTCGGTGAAGGGCAGGGCGCTGGGCACCAGTTGTGGGCGGGCCACGGAGAGGGCGGGGGCGAGCCACGGATGGCGGCGGAACGCCCGCCACAGCAGCCGGGCCGCGACGGTCAGCCGCTCCCGCCAGTCGTCCGGCGGGACGTCGGGAAACGGGGTCCGGGCGAAGGCGGCCTCCATCATCCCCATCAGCAGGGCTTCCTTGTCGGCCACGTGCCGGTAGAGCGACATGGTCGCCACCCCGAGACCGGTGGCGACCCGCCGCATCGAGACGGCGGCCAGGCCCTCGGCGTCGGCGATCGCCAGGGCGGACTCGACGATCCGGTCGAGGGTGAGCCCTTGGTCCGTACTCCCCCGCCGGGCCGGGAGGGCCTGCGGCGCGGCCGGGCGGCGGGCGGCGCGCTCGGCGCGCCGGGGCGGCGTGGCGACGACGGTGCCGACACCCGGGATCGCGCGGACCAGCCCCTCGTGGCGGAGCTCGGTCAGCGCCTTCGTCGCGGTCGCCATGGCGACGCCCCACTGCCGGGTGATGTCCCGTGTCGAGGGGACCCGGTCCCCGGGGCCCAGTTCGCCCGTTTCGATCCGCCTGCGGATCTCCTCGACGATCCGACCGGAGCGCGAGTCCGTACGCCGATCCACGATCCCCTCTCTTCCCGCACTAGTGCACTTAGGAGGGCATCACCGTAGCGCCACACCGCGCGGTACACCGAAGGACCGCTCCGAGCAGCCGCCGACGCTCCACCGCGCACTAGTGCGCACCGTTCTCCAACTACCCCTCTGTACCCGCCGATTGCACAGATCATCGCTTACCCCCTCCTCGGCGTACGGCGTACATTCACTGCCATGCAGAACACCGACATCCTCATCTCCGGCGGCGGTATCGCCGGACCCGCGCTCGCGTACTGGCTGTGCCGAGCGGGCTTCTCCGTCACCGTCGTCGAACAGGCGCCCGCCCCGCGGCCCGGCGGCCAGGCCGTGGACCTCCGCGGCGCCGGCCGCACCGTCGTGACCCGGATGGGGCTCATGGAACAGGCCCGGGCGCTCGCCCTGGACCAACGTGGTTTCGCCTGCGTGGACGCGTCCGGCCGAATCTCCGCTCGTATGACGGCGGACAGCTTCGGCGGCGAGGGAATCGTCTCCGAGATCGAGATCCTCCGCGGCGACCTCGCGCGTCTCCTGTACGAGGCCACCGGCCCCGGACGGGACACGGAGTACCTCTTCGACGACACCATCACGGAGCTGACCCAGGACGAGACCGGCGTCACGGTCGCGTTCCGCTCCGCGGGCACCCGCCGGTTCGGGCTCGTCATCGGAGCGGACGGCCCTCATTCGACGGTGCGCGGCCTCGCGTTCGGGCCGGAGCACGCGTACGTGCGCCCACTGGGCCTGTACACGGCGTGGTTCACCGCCCTGGACGGTCCCGACCTCGACGGCTGGTTCATGATGCACAACGCGCCCGGCGGACGCGTCGCCTCAGCCCGGCCCGGCCGGCTCCCCGGCGAGATCAAGGCCGGCCTGAGCTTCCGTTCGCCGCCGCTCGCGGTCGACCGGCGAGACGTCGCCGCTCAACGGCGGCTGCTCGCCGAGCGGTTCACGGGGGTCGGCTGGGAGGCTCCGTACCTGCTCCGGGCGGCCCGGGAGGCGCCCGACTTCTTCTTCGACTCGATGGGCCTCATCCGCCTCGACCGGTGGACGCGGGGCCGGGTGGCGCTGCTCGGCGACGCGGGATACTGCCCCACGCCGCTCACCGGGCTCGGCACCAGCCTGGCGCTGGTCGGGGCGTACGTCCTGGCGGGCGAACTGGCCACGGCCGAGGGCGACCACCGGGTGGCCTTCCCGCGCTACGACCGCGTGATGCGCCCCTATGTCGACCGGGCCCAAGAGCTGCCGCCGGGGGGCGCCGCGGGCTACGCGCCGTCGAGCGCGCTGGGCATCCGGCTGCGGAACCTCTCGATGCGACAGATGAACCGGAGGCCCCTGCGGAACCTGCTCGCCGCCCAGTTCGCCAAGGCGGGATACATCGACCTGCCCGACTACCAGGTCGCCGCCCCGCGGTGACACGTGGCGCGGCCCGGCCAGTCTCCGCCGCGCGTCACCGCGGGATCCGGCCGCCGTGCGGCGGCCGGGGGGTGCGGAGCGGGGTGTGGTCTAGCGGTTGCGGGTCGGGTGTTCGATGACGACGCAGCGGGTTTCCGACAGGACGGCGACCAGGCTGCCGCAGTTGTTGCTGTGGTCGACGGCGGTGCTGGTGAGGACGCCGGTCAGGACGCCGTTGAAGGTGTCGGTGTTGTGGGTGCGGCCGGGGCCGCGGACGGTGTCGTTGCGGCAGTCGCGGAAGGAGAGGACACCGACGGAGTCCCGGCAGTTGTTGGAGGAGTCGTCCGCCTGCTTGTTCCGCACCCCGCTCGCCACTCCCGACGCACCGACCACGTTCCGGTCACCGTTCCGTCCGCCGTCGTCCGCCGACGCCGGGCCCGCCAGGCCGAGCAGGGCAACGGCAACCGAGCTCACCGCGATGCCGGTCCGCATCAGAGCACGCATCATTCATCACTCCGTCACGAGGTCATTCGATCGCACTACGCTCCGCCGAGTGGCGGATCCGTACGACCAACGGCGCACGGCTCATACGAGAAACGGACCACCCCGTCGACCCACCCGAAAGATGAAACCGCTCTCGGAAGATGACAATGGGAGGAGGAGCCCGGCTCCTGCCCGCCTACCGGCTCTCCATGGGAGCGGCACATGACGAACCCCGACCCATCGGCACGGCGCCTGCGCACCCGCGTGGACCTCCACGGCGGTCGCGCCGCCATCCGCCTCACGGGCGAGGTGGACCTCGGCACCGCGCCCGGACTGCGCCGGGCCATCGGCGCCTGCCTCGGGCAGCACCATCCGTGCGCCCTCGACCTGGACTTCGCCGAAGTCAGCTTCTGCGACTGCACCGGACTGAACACCCTGCTGTGGGCCCGGCTGGAAGCCGCCGACGCCGGGACCGCGCTGGTGGTGCGGGGGCCGCTGCAGAGCGGCGTCGCCCGCCTCCTCGCCGTGACCGGCACCGACAGGCTGCTCGGTGCCCTGCCGGCCGCCTGAGCGGGGACGGCCCCGCCGGTCACCACCCGGCCGTACGCCTCCGGCACCGCCGCCTACGGGCCGGTGGGCACCCGGTAGACCACCAGCGCCTCGTTCTCCTTCTCCAGTGTCAGCCCGCCCGGCACCGGCGCGGTCTCGCCGTCGTACGCGAAATGCGCGTCGGGACGCAGCCCGCCGATGCGCAGCCGCCGCAGGCGGGCCGTGCCCAGGACGGGGGTGCTGCGGATGCCGCCGGTCAGGGCCGCGGCCAGCAGGCGGGTCCGGGCCAGCCGGCCGGCGGACACGATCCGGACGTCCAGGACGCCGTCGGCGAGGTCGTGCCGGCGCACCGGGGCCGCGCCGAGGCCGCGGTAGGTGCAGTTGCCGGCGAAGACCGTCCAGACCCGCCGCCGCCTGCCGTTGATCTCCACGGTGACGGGCCGGCCGGTGCGCAGGACGTGCACGGCCGCGAGGATCCCGGCCGGCCACGCGCCGATGCGGGAGGCCCACCGCTCCCGGACCCGGACCAGCTCCGGGTAGGCGCCGACGCTGAACGTGTTGAGGAACCACCGTTCGTCGCGTTCCATGCCGCCGCGGATCCGCACCATGTCGACGGCGACCGCCTCCCCGCACTCGATGGCCCGGCAGGCGTCGCCGAGGGTCTCGATACCCAGGTCGTAGGCGAAGTGGTTGTGCGTGCCGCCGGGCAGGACGGCCAGCGGCAGCCCGTGCCGCCTGGCGACGGCCGCGGCGGCGTTGACGGTGCCGTCGCCGCCGAGGACGCCGAGCGCGCCGCCGAGCTCCCGCGCCCGTTCCGCGCCCGTCTCCAGGGCCTCCTCCAGCGAGGGGCCGGGCCCGTCGGTGCCGGTGCGCACGGTCAGGAATTCGGCGCGTGGCAGCACGGAACGCAGGGGGTCGGCGGCGTCCGGCCGTTCGGTCAGCCGCTGGCCGGAGCCGGGATTCGCCACCACGACCAGGCCCTCGCCCTCCGTGAGGGCGGGGGCGTCGGCCCGCGGCCGGGCGGGCGGCGCGAGCTGCTGCCGGGTGGGGACCAGGCCGCGCACGGCGAACGCGGCACCCGCGCCGAGCGCGGCGCCGACCAGCACGTCACCCGGGTAGTGCACACCCGTATAGACGCGGGAGAAGCAGACGGAGGCGGCGAGCGGCGCCAGGGCGAGCCCCCAGCCGGGGTTCTCCAGGGCGACGCCGGTGGCGAAGGCCGCGGCGGAGGCCGAGTGCCCCGAGGGGAACGACGTGGTGATCGGCTGGCGGGCCAGCCGGCGGACGAGGGGGACGACGTCCACCAGGGGCCGGGCGCGGCGTACGGACCGTTTGCCGAGCGTGTTGACCGTGGCCGAGGCCAGGGCGAGCGACGCGGCGCCCCGCAGGGCCGCGCGCCGGGCCGGCCTGCCGCCCAGCACCGCCGCGCCGGCCGCGAGGCCGAACCACAGCAGGCCCCGGTCGGCGCTGCGCGACAACCGGGGCAGGACGCGGTCGGCGCCGGGCCAGTGCCGGGTCGCCACCGCGCGGAAGGCCGCTTCGTCCCATGAACTCACCGCTTTGCGCATGCGCCACGACTACCCCCGTGGCGAGGGATGATGCGGACGCGCCGGAGGGCGGCGGCACGCGCTTTCGGCGGTGCCGCCGCCCTCCGGCGGGGAATTTTGTGGCCTATCAGTAGGCGGAATTCACGTTGTCCATCGAGCCGTACTTGTCGGCCGCGTAGTTGCAGGACGCGACGATGTTGGCGACCGGGTCCCAGATGTCCCAGGACGTGCCCTCGACGTGGTACGCCTTGAACGTCGGGTCGATGATCTGCAGCAGACCCTTCGACGGCACACCGTTGACGGCGTTGACGTCCCAGTCGTTGATCGCGCGCGGGTTACCGGTCGACTCGCGCATGATGTTGCGCTTCACGCCCTCGTAGGAGGCCGGGATGCCCTTGGCCTTCATGATGTCCAGGGCCTCGGAGATCCAGCCCTCCAGGTCGTCCGCGTACACCTTCGGCGCAGGGGCGGCAGCGGGCTTCTCGATGGGCTTGCGGGTGGTGGAGCGGTTCGCGGCCTGCTTGCCGGCGCGCTCCTTGTCCGCCTTCGCCTCGGCCTTCGCCTTCGCCGCCTCGGCCTTCGCCTGCGCGGCGGCCTTGTCGGTGGCCTGCGCCCGCTCGGCGTCCTGCGTCTGGGCGAAGCTCTCCACGCTCTGCGCGACCGGCTTGACCGACGCCGGCACCGGCGCGGCCACGGCCTGCGAGGCGGCACCGAACGCCACAGCGGCGGCACCGGCCGCGGTCAGCGCCGCGGCGGAGAACTTGTGGGCCTTGGTCAGACGGGGATAGCCAGAGTGAGTGGAACGCATAAGGGGGCTGAACCTTTCGGATCGGGAACCCGCACGGGCCTGGACCGGCGCAAACGAAAGCGCCGTTCTCGGTCGGACGGCGCCGTGCGGTCCAGCCATTCTTAGCGGCGCCCGAAATCCCCGACAAGCACTGTGACCTACTCCCCCGCATCGTTCACGCGCCCCCGGAAGACCCCGGAAATCCCCGGGAAATGCGCGCCACCCGGAACTAAAGAGGGCCGTATGTGATCGAGGCCCTATGCGCGGCCTCACACGCCGGGCCCCTCCGGCTCACGCTGCGCGAGGGTGCGCCTACGAACGAACGGCATCAGGCCCGCCGCCCGTATCGCCGGGCCCTCCCGGCTCCTCCCGGGCCCGCGCGTCACCCCGTGTATCCGCCCGCGTGCGTTCGTCGGCGACGGCGCGTTCCCGGCGCGTGCGCCAACTTGCCGCTCCGTCACGCCGGTTGTGGCGCATCGGCCGGGGAGGAGCGGGCATGCGGTCCGGTGCCCCCCGGCGGCGCGGAGCCGACGGCGATGGGCGCAACGGCACGGACGGCATGGACGGTTGTGAAACCGGGAGGTGAACGATGCTCTGGTGGGGCTGGCTGATCATTGCGGCCGTGGGCCTGCTCGTCGTGGCCGGCGCCTTGGCGGGCGTGCAGGCGCGGCGGCGGTCCGGAACGGTGATCGTGGTCCGGCGTGGGCAGCGGGCGGGCAGGGGAGGTACGCGGTGGACGCGCTGATGCTCGCCTCCGAGCTGGCCAAGCGGCCGGTGGTGACCCTGGGCGGAGAAGTCGTCGCGGAGATCAAGGACACCGTCTTCGACGGCACCGCGGGACAGATCACCGGGTTCACGCTCAACGGGCGCGGCCTGCTGGCCGGGCCGCTCAAGCAGAGCCTGCCGTGGTCCTCGGTGCACGCGCTGGGACGGCACGCCGTGATGATCCCCGGGCGGGAGGCGCTCGCCGAGCCGGCGGCCGTGGTGGTCTCGGGCGAGGCGGCGCACGGCGCGGTGCCGGGGGCGAAGGTGCTGACGGACGAGGGTGTCGAGGCGGGCAGCGTGCTCGACGTGGTGGTGGCTCCGGATGGGCGGGTGGTCGGCTTCCGGATCTCCGCCACCGAGGCGTTCGTCCACCGGGAGCACGGGCGGAACAGCGTCTTCGTGCCCCGGGGCGAGGCGCTCGCCGTCTCGGGCCGGGCGCTGGTGGTGCCTTCCGACGCGTCCCACTTCGTGGCGGACGACCTGCCCAGTTTCACCACCCAGGTCGAGATCTTCGCCGCCAGGGCGGCGACCGCCGGCCCGCGGACGGGCGCCGGCCCGCGGCCGGGCGCCGCGGCGGAAGGGAAGGAGCACCTGTGATGATGCTGTTCAGCGGGACGAAGGGGCTGCCCGTCGTGACGGCGGACGAGGCCGCGGAGCTCGGTACGGTCGAGGCGCTGGCCGTCGAGGCGCCGCTGGGGCTGATCGGCCACCTGCGGCTGTCCGGCGGCCCGGCCCGTAGGGGCCGGGCCTGGCTGCCCTGGAGTCTGGTGCGGGCGGTGGGTCCGGACGCGGTGATCGTCCGCTCGGCCGCGGAACCGGTGGTGTCACGGGAACCGGACCACCACGAGCTCCTCGGCAGCCGGGTGCTCACCGACCGGGGGGACGAACACGGCACGGTCAAGGACGTGGCCTTCGACCCCGCGACGGGGCGCATCGGGACCGTGCACACCACCCAGGGGAACGTGTCCGGGCACCGGCTGCTCGGGCTGGGCGACTACGCGCTGGTGATCCGCGCGGAGTGACCGGCCGGCCGGCTTTCGAGCCGGGCGGCCCGGTCCGCCGGCCGCCGTGCCGGGCGGCCCGTCGGCGCGGCGGAGGGGGCCTGCGAGGCCATCGGGACCGCCTGGCGGGGCAGGACGGCGTCGACCGGGCCGGAAGCGGCCGTACCGGCGCCCGCCACGGGGTCGGGCGCGTCGGCGAGCCGACGGCGGGCGGCCCGCAAGGCGTCGGCGATATCGCGGGTCCCGGTGGTGACGCACAGGGTGTAGGTCACGTCCGCCAGCTGCCGCCGGAGCGCCGGGTCCGCCGGTCGCGCGGTCGCGGAACGCTGAAGCGCCGTGTGGCGCTCGACGAGGTCGCGGAGAACGGCGGGGTGGGCGAGCAGCATGGATTCCTCCCGGAAGGGTGTGGGCAGGCGTACCGACCAGTACGCGCCTGCCCCGTATTCGGCCGCTCATTCCGTTTCCGTTCACCGAGGCCCTCCGCTTCTCCCTCGGCCCGGCCTTTCCGCCGTCGTCCCGGGGCCTCTTCCGTCTCTCCGCTGTGCCGTCTGCTCCGCTTTCCCACGCGGTGCGGCGAGGAGCACGAAGAGCGGTCCTCGGGGGGTGGTCGGGGGCATCAGTTCCGGTCTCGCGGATACACGCACCGGTATGACCGGGGAACTCGCAGCCGTGGAAGAACTGTTGACGGGGGCGCGTACGCGCCGCCAGGTCGCCCGCGCCTACCGGCGGATCCGGGCGGGGGACGGGCCGGGGCGGGACGGGCCGTACGCCCGCGGCGCCGCGGCCGGCTACCGGTGGGCGCTGGGCGCGCCCGGCGGGGCGCCCGTCACCGGCGCCACCCTCCATGCCGGCGTGGACATGGAGACGCTGATGGCCGAGGTGGACGCGGCCGTGGTGCAACTCGACGATCCGGCCCAGCCGCCCGGCGCCGCCCTGTTCACCCAGGGCGCGCACGACGCCCTGGCGTGGATCTGCGGCCTCAGCGACGATTGCCCCTGAGACGCAGCGACCGCCCCTGGCGCCCGCCCGGCGGTCACAGTGTCCCGGTCGGCGGTGCCTTTCCGACAGCAGGTCGCGGTACCCCGCTCCGCGCGCCGGAGGCCCGGGCGTTCACTACGGATTCTTCCTCGTCGGCCACGGAGTCGGCCATGCCCCCATGGTGGCGACGCCCCGTACGGGCGCGGTCGGTGGAGTCCCCCCTGGAGCGGACCGGCGGCCCAAGACCCCGCCCGGCCAGGGCCTCGGAACGGCGTGCGGGAACCGCCCGGGGCAGCGGGCGGTTCCCGGCGGTCGCGGACGGTCCGCGACCCCGTCTCGGGCCTCAGTCGCGGTCCTCGTAACGGGCGAGTGCCAAGCCGAGGGTGAAGAACGTCGGTGCCCACTCGCCGACGAAGATGCCCCAGCGGTCGGCTCGAGCGGTGCCGGCGCTCTCCGCCTTCAGCGACCCGGCCCAGGCCACCACCGTCAGCGCGATGGAGCCGAAGGCCATGCAGTAGGCGTGCTCGCTCCGCAGGCCGGCTTCGTGCAGTTTCTGGACGATCATGCTCCTTCACCCTTTCGTCGGGGGATGTCGAGATCGTCGTTCCAGCGTGCACGCCCGCCCTCCGGGCCGCATCTCGGGCGGGGGCGGGACACGCCCGGGCCGTCGTGGACCCGCCGATAACAGTTCGTATTGCACGTTTTCTGAACAATACGGCCGCAATCTCGTGTGAAAATTAAATCAAACTTACACTTTCCTTTACACCGCTCCGATCTTCCTTGTATAGGGTTTTCGTGTCGGAAGGCCGGTACGGCGTATTCGAGGGGGGATTGTGCGCTTTCTGCACCCCGAACGAGCGACACTCGAGAAGTTACTCCCGGGGCTGGACGCCCGGTTGGCGAAGTACTCACTGGAAGAGCTGGAGAAACCCGGGGGCGAGGCCCTGCGCCTGTTCCGCGAGGCCGCCGGCCCCGCCCTGATCGTCTCCGCGTCGCACGCCGGAAAGGGCGCGACCTGCCGGGAGGCGGTACGCGTCCAACGCGCCGTCGGCGCCCGGTCGCCCTCGCTGGCCGTCGCCACCACGATGCACCACTTCTCGGTGGCCGGGCTCAAGGCCAGTGCCGCCGCCTCGGGCGGCAACGAATGGATGCTGCTGGAGGCCATCGCCACCGGCGACCTGCTGGTCGCCTCCGGATTCGCCGAGGGGCAGTCCGGCCGCGGCATCCTGGAACCCACCATGGAGGCCCGCCGGAACGGCGACCGCTACCTGCTCACCGGCCGCAAACGCCCCTGCAGCCTGGCCCGTTCCATGGACCTCTTCACCGCGTCCGTGACGCTCCTCGACGAGAAGGGCGAGCCCGAGGGCGCCGCCGTGGCCCTGCTGCCCAAGGACTCCCCCGGCCTGAGCGTGCGCCCGTTCTGGCGCACACCCGTCCTGGCCGGCGCCGAGAGCGAGGAGGTCGTCCTCGACGGCGTCGAGGTCACCGAGGACCTGATGGTCCGTATGGCCTCGGCCGCGGACCAGGGGCTGGACGAACTGCAGAAGGTCGGGTTCGTCTGGTTCGAACTGCTCATGTCCGCGTCCTACCTCGGCGCCGCCAGTGCGCTCGCCGAGCGGCTGCTGGACCGGCCGCGGATCGCCGACGACTCCCTGTCCGGCGTCCTGGTCCCCCTGGAGGCCGCCGCGGCGGCCCTGGAAGGCGCGGCGGGCGCCCTCGACGGCGACCTCGCCGGCGCCGACCTGGACGCCGTGTTCGCCCGCACCCTGGCCTGCCGCTACGCCGTGCAGGAGACCGTCCGCACGGTGGCCGCGCGGTGCGCGGAACTGCTCGGGGGCATGGAGTTCATCGGCTCGGGCGACGTGGCCCTGCTGCTGGCCTCCTGTTCCGGCCTCTCGCTGCATCCCCCGTCCCGGGCGCGCACCGCCGGGCCGCTCTGCGACTACTACCGGGGCGCGCCGCTCCTCGTGACGTGACGCCCTCCGGCCCCCGGCGTCCCTGACGCCGCGTGCCTCCCCGCGCGCGAGGTTCCCCGGCAACGGCGCCGCGGCACCGCGCGGGCCAGGCGTCCCGGCCCTCGGGCCGGCCCCGCCCCGCAGCCCCTTCCCACCCGGCCGCCGAGCCGGCGGCGCGGCGTGCGGTGGCGGTGTCTTTCCTTCATCACCGTCTTCCTTCATCACCGTCTTCCTTCATCACCGTGTCATCGCGACAGGCAAGCGGGTAATCGGTATGCCGAAAAACGTTCTTCTCACCGGCGCCTCCGGGGTCATCGGAAGCGCCCTGCTCGGACAGCTCTCCCACCACCACGTGACCTGCCTGACACACCGCCGCCCCGTGCGCGGCGCCGCCGGCGGCCACCCGGTCGTCTCCGTCCAAGGGGACACCGCCCGACCGGACTTCGGGCTCTCCCCCGGCGCGTACCGCGCGCTGGCCGAGAACACCGACGTCGTGGTGCACTGCGCCGGCAACACCTCGTTCGACGCGGCGTCGGAGACCTCGCACCGCGTCAACGCGGACGGTGCGCGGAACATGGTCCGCTTCGCCCGCCGGAGCGGGGCGGTGCTGCACCACGTCAGCACCGCGTTCGTCGTCCGGCGCGCCCGGGAGCGGGAGGTGGCCGGCGAGTCGGCCACCACCGCCCACCACTACCTGGACTCCAAGCGGGCGGCCGAGGAGGCGCTCGCCGAGGAGGGGCACACCGGTACGGTGCTCCGGCCCGGCATCGTCATCGGCCACTCCGTCACCGGGCGCATCAGCGCGCTCCAGGGCCTGCACAGCATCATGCTGGCCACGTTGCAGAACACCCTGCCCATGGCGCCCGTCCTGCCCGACCACCGTGTCGACTTCCTGCCCGTCGACGTCGTGGCGCGGGCGATCCGGTCGATCGTCGACCACGGCGTCGACTCGGGCGAGCACTGGCTCACCGCGGGCGACGCCGCGCTCCCCGCCCAGCGGCTGATCGACCTGATCCTGGAGGTGGCCCGCGACCACGGCCTGGAGCCGCCCCGCCCCCGGCTGGTGGAGCCGGACGTCATCGACCGCCTCATCCGCCCGGTCTTCCTGGGCCAGTTGCCCGAGCGGGACCGCGGGCGCTTCGAGACGATGCTCGGGCTCACCGAGCTCTTCGACACCGTCGAGTGCTTCCCGTCCACCCTCGGCGCGCTGCCCGGCATCGCCCAGCCCACGTCGGACGAGCTCGCCGACGCCTGCCGTGCCTCGGTGGCGTACCTGATCCGGATCCGCCGCCTCGACCGGCGCGGGGCCGCCGCGTGACCGCCGTCCCGGACCGGGCCGCGGTCCACGACGGCTACCGGCGCCATCTGTCGACGGGCCGGGCCCGGCTCTCCTCGATGCTCGGCGGGGCGCTGGAGCTCGGCGGCGACGGCTGCCGGGTCTACGACGACGCGGGCACCCGCTATCTGGACTGCGGCGGCTACGGCGTCTTCCTGCTCGGCCACCGGCACCCGGAGGTCGTGGCGGCCGTCCACGCCCAGCTCGACCGGCACCCGATGGCCACCCGGCTGCTGCTGGAACCGGTCGCGGCGCGCGCCGCGGAGGCGCTGGCCTCGGTCGCGCCGCCCGGTCTCACCCGGGTGCACTTCGCCAACTCCGGGGCGGAGGCGACCGAGACGGCGCTGAAGCTGGCCCGTGCCGCCGGCTGCGGGGCGCTGGTCTCCGCCCACCAGGGGTTCCACGGCAAGACCAGCGGCGCCCTGGCGCTGACCGCCCGGCCGCTCTACCAGACGCCGTTCCGCCCGCTGCTGCCCGGTGTGCACCACGTGACGTACGGGGACGCGGCCGAGCTGGACGCCCTGCTGGCCGAACTCCCGGACCGGGCCTGTGTGTTCCTCGAACCGGTGCAAGGAGAGGCCGGGGTGGTCATACCCGAACCGGGTTACCTCGCCCGGGTGGCGGAGATCTGCCGCGCCCGCGGCGCCCTGCTGGCGGTGGACGAGATCCAGACCGGCCTGGGCCGGCTCGGCACCTGGTGGGGCGCGGACCGGGACGGCGTCTCCCCGGACCTGATGCTGGTCGGCAAGGGGCTGAGCGGCGGTGTGGTCCCGGTCGCGGCGGTGCTGGCCACGGAGGAGGTCTACCGGCCGTTCGGCGAGGACCCGTTCCTGCACAGCTCGACGTTCGCCGCGTCCCCGCTGGCCATGGCGGCGGCCGAGGCGGCGGTCCGGGTGACCCGCGAGGAGGACGTGGTCGCGCGGACGGCCGCGACCGGCCGCGTCCTGCTGGCGGCCGTGCGGGAGGCGCTGGACCCGTACCGCGACGGCGTGGTGACGGACGTGCGCGGCGCGGGCCTGCTGATCGGCGTGGAGTTCGCGACCGAGGCCGCCGCCGGGGAGTTCACCCTGCACATGCTGGAGCAGCACATCCTGGTCAACCACTCGCTCAACTCCGGCCGGGTGATCCGGCTGACCCCCTCGTACCTGCTCACCGAGTCCGACGTGGCGCGGATCGCCGCCGTCTGCGGCGAGGCCGCGGCGCACGTGGCCGCCCGCCTCGTCCCGGTCTCCCCCGTACCCTCCCCGTCGAACGGAGCACAGGCATGAACAACGTCAGGGTCGCCGCGCTGGTCGTGGGCATGGACGCGGACCAGGTCTTCGACCGGGTCAGTGACTTCGCCTCGTACCGCGAGTACACGCCGGCCGTGCGGGACATCAAGGTGGACCGGACGGACGGCAGCACCTGCTCGTCCACCTGGTGGGTGCACTTCCGCGAGGGCGTCATCCGCTGGAGCGAGGTCGACACGATCGACCGGGAGCGGCTGCGGATCGACTTCGAGCAGACGGAGGGCGACTTCGCGCACTTCTCCGGCTCCTGGGAGGTCCGCGCGACGGAGGAGGGTACGGAGCTGCTCTTCGACTCCGTCTTCGACCTCGGCATGCCGAGCCTGGCCGCCATCCTCGACCCGGTGGCCGTCAACGCGCTGACCGAGAGCATCCGGGAGATCGTCTCCGGGCTGATGGACGGCACGGTCACCTTCCGGCCGACTCCGGCCGGGGTCGCCGGCTGACCCGCGCACGGCCGGCGGCCGGTGCTCCGGAAGGGGCACCGGCCGTCGGCCGTCCCCGGGGCCTCAGCCCGCGGGCCGCAGCCGCGGAAGCGCCGCGCCGGCGGGCTCCCCCAGCCGGAAGCCGACGCCCCGGACGGTGGCCAGCACCGACGGGTCGCCGAGCTTCCGGCGCAACGCGCTGACGTGCACGTCCACCGTGCGTTCCGAGCCGTACCAGTTGTCGCCCCACAGCCGGGCGATGATCTCCTCCCGGGTGCAGACCGAGCCGCGTGCCTCGTGCAGGAAGCGGAGCAGGTCGAACTCCTTGCGGGTGAGGCGCAGCGGCTCGCCGCGGAAGGTGGCCTGCCGGGCCCGTTCGTCGATCCGGACGGCGCCGGCCGCCTGGTCCGGCCCGGGGTCCTCCGGCGGGGCGGCCTCGGGCGGGTGACCGCAGTGGCCGGCGCAGCCCGCGCGGGCGGCCCTCCGGGCTCGGGCGGTGAGCTCCCAGAAGCGGTACGGCTTGGCCATGTGGTCGTCGGCGCCGCTGCGCAGGAAGGTGACGCAGCTCAGCTCGTCGGGCGCGCAGTCCAGGACGATGACGGGCGCGCCGTGCAGCCGGCGGAGCCGTCCGCAGCGCAGGTAGGCCTCCTCGCAGGTGCGGGTGACGTCCATCAGGACGACGTCGGCGTCGCGGGGGCCGTGCTCGGCCTCGGCGGCGGAGACTGTCTGGACGGTGTGGCCCGCGTACTCCAGTTCGCGGGCCAGGACGCCGGCGGCGTCGATGGTGTCCTGGACGAGAAGGAACCGCATCAGTAACCCCGATCTGTCGGCGATCATGCCGGTGACCCCTGCCGTTCGTGCCGCTGCCGGAACGGCGGGGCGCGGCACGCCGGGGCGCGGTGGGGCGCGCGATGCCTCACGGCCGCCCCGCGCTCACCCCGGACGGCGCCGGGGCGGACGCGGGCGCGCCGCGCCCGTCGTCCTCGTCCT
Organism: Streptomyces sp. URMC 126; assembly: GCF_051386555.1. NCBI lineage: Bacteria > Bacillati > Actinomycetota > Actinomycetes > Kitasatosporales > Streptomycetaceae > Streptomyces > Streptomyces sp. URMC 126. The sequence goes on along the minus strand of NZ_JBPQTX010000018.1, from coordinate 24,519 downwards.
CGCTCCCGCCCTCGCTCAGCCCGATCCGGTCGTGGAGCCGGCGGAGCGGGCCCGGGGCCCACCAGTTGACGCGGCCGGCGAGCCGCATGAACGCCGGCACGAGCACGGCCCGGACCAGCGTCGCGTCCATGACCACCGCGAGCGCGAGACCGACGCCGAGGAGCTTGAGCAGGGTCACCCCGCTGATCGCGAAGACGACGAGGACGACGGCGATGATGACGGCGGCGGCCGTGATGATGCCGCCGGTGCGCTGGAGGCCGTGGGCCACGGACTCGGTGTTGTCGCCGGTGCGCAGGTAGCGCTCGCGGATCCGGGAGAGGAGGAACACCTCGTAGTCCATGGACAGTCCGAAGGCCACGCAGAAGGTGAGGATGGGGATCGCCGCGTCGAGCGTCCCGGTGTGCGGCGGACTGCCGACGAGGAACGCCAGGTGGCCCTCCTGGAAGACGAAGACCATGGCGCCGAAGGTGGCCGTGAGGCTGAGGGCGTTGAGGGCCAGCGCCTTGAGGGGCATCAGCAGGCTGCCGGTGAAGAGGAAGAGCAGGACGAGGGACGAGCCGACGACGATGCCCACGGCCGCCGGGGTGGCCCGGCCGATGGCCGCACTGCTGTCCTTGACGTCCGCCGCGCGCCCGCCGACGGAGACCCTGATGTCGCCGCCGCCGGCGGGCGGTTCGACCGCGCGGAGCCGGCCGACGAGCCGGCCGGCCTCCTGGGAGTCCTGGTCGGCCGTGGAGACTGCGGTGAGCAGCGTCGTCCGGTCGTCGGCGAGGGCGGCGGACGCCGGGCCGGGGCCGCGGACGCGCCGCCCGTCGGCGTAGTCGCCGGTCGGCGCGGTCACGGACCGGACACCGGGGGTGCGGGAGAGGTCGAGCGCGTAGCGGTCGACGGCGGTCGTGGCGCCGCGTCCCGCGCCCTCGACGACGATGGGCATGCCCCGGGTCACGCCCGGGTCGAAGTCGTGGCGCAGCCGGTCCGTGGCGCGGTGCACCTGGGCGGAGGCGGGCAGCGAGCGGTCGTCGAAAAGGCCGGGGGTGACGTCGGAGAACGGCGAGGCGAGGACGGCCAGGAGGACGACGACCCCACCGCCGTACACCAGCGGCCGGCGCATCACGGCGTGGGCGAGCCGGTGCCAGCGGCCCTCGGCGGCGGTGGCGGGCGCGGCCGTCCCCCCGGTGCCGCCCGGGGCCGGGCGGCGCCGGCGGGCGAACACGTCGAACCGGTTGACGCGCGGGCCGAGGACGGCCAGCAGGGCGGGCAGGACGAGCGTCGCGCCGGCGGCGGCCGCGAGGACGACGACGATGCCGCCGTAGGCGAACGAGCGCAGGAAGAACTGGGGGAAGACCAGCAGCGCCGTCAGGGACAGCGCGACGGTCAGCGCGGAGAAGGCGACCGTGCGACCGGCGCTGCGCATCGTCCTGCGGAGTGCCTCCTCCACGGTGGCGCCGGCGCGGAGTTCCTCGCGGAAGCGGGCCAGGACGAACAGGCTGTAGTCGATGGCGAGGCCCAGGCCGAGGGCCGTGGTGAGGTTCATCGAGTACACCGACACCGATACGGCGCCGGCGAGGGCGTTGAGGACGGCCCGGGTGACGAGGATCGACAGCAGGGCGATCACCAGCGGCAGGGCGGCGGCCACCGCGCTGCCGAAAACCAGCAGCAGGAGCAGCAGGGTGACGGGGGCGGCGATGACCTCGGCGAGCAGGAGGTCGCGTTCGGTGCGGTCGCCGACCTCGGCTTGCACTTGGGCGGAGCCCGCGGCGTGCACCGTCAGGCCGCCGGCGTGTTCGCGCAGCTCGGGGAGGAGGCGTTCGGCGGTCTTCGCCCGGTCGTTCTCGTCGCCGCGCAGGGAGAGGGTGACGAGGCCGGTCCGGCCGTCGGACGACCGCATGGCGGCGGGTTCGCCGGCGGTCCAGTACGAGGTGACGGCCCGTACGCCGCGGTCGGCGGCGGCCCGTTCGCCGAGGTCCCGCGCCGCCGCCCGGGTCGCCGGGGCGCCGACACCGCCGGGGCCGGTGAGCAGCAGCACCATGTCGTCGTCCGCGGCGGGGAAGCGCTCGGAGAGCAGCCGTTCCGCCCGTGTCGACTCCGCTCCCGGGTCGGCGAACCCGCCGTGCCGCATACGGTGTTCGACGCCCAGGCCGCCGAGGGCGGCGAGGATCATCACCACTGTGGTCACCCACAGCACGGTGGTGCGCCTCCGGTGGAGCGAGGCGCGGACACGGTCGGCCATGGGGTGCCTTTCGACGAGCGGGAGCCGGGGGGCGAAGGCGGGGGCGTGCCGGGGCCCGGTAGGGGCCCCGGACGGCCGACGGCGGGGGACGGCCGGCCGGCCCGGGGCCCGCGCCCGGCTTCGCGACCGGGCGGATCGGGGGCATCCGCCTCGAGTCTGGGCGCCCGGCGGCGGTACGGGCTTGTACGCAGCCGCTGTCTTCGCCCGGCGACGGTTCCACCATGAGGGTTGTGCTCCGGCGTATCCGTAGACTGGCGGCTTCCGGCCGGTGGTCCGGGACGGGCGGTGCCGGCCGGGGTGGTGGGGGCGGCGTGCCCCGGGTCCGGGGGACGCGGCGCGGCCGGTGCCGGTGGAGGGGAAGAGGGAGTAGGGAGTGCGGGGGTCTGTGGCGGCGGTGGGCGGACGGCCGTGGGACGGCGCGGTGTTGCTGGAACCGGGGTGGCTGGTCTTCCTGGGGTGGTTCGCGACCGCGCCCGCCCATCTGCACAGCGCCTGGCAGCTGTTGCTGGCGGCCGAGGGCGAGGTGACCCTGCGGACGCCGGAGGGCGCGGAGCGGACGCTGACGGCGGCGGTGATCCCGGCCCGGGCTCCGCACGTCACGGTCGCCCACCGGGCCCGTGGGGTGATGCTGTGGCTCGACGCCAGGAGCGCGGCGGCGCAGGCGCTGGACGCCCGGTTCGCCGGCCCCCGGGCGGGTCGGGGCCCGGCGGACCGCGCCTCGGTCGCCGCCTGGGCGGAGGCGGGCGGGGCGTTCGCGGGCCCGGCGGGCGACCTGGTCCGGGGCCTGTCTCCGGCGACGGCGACCCGTGGCGAACTCACCGACGCGCTCCGCCCGTTGCTGGCGGCGGTCGGCGATCTGCCCGGCGCGGCGGTGGCGCCCCGGCCACGGCATCCCGCGCTGTCCGACGCCTTGGCCCTGCTCCCCCGGCTCACCGGCGGGCCGGTCACTCTCGGGCAACTGGCGGCCGAGGTCGGCCTGTCCGCGAGCCGGCTGGGCCGGCTGTTCACCCGGGAACTCGGCCTCTCCTTCACCGACTGCCGCCGCTGGGCCAGGCTGCGCCGGGCCATGGAGGAGGTCCGGCACGGCGCCTCCCTCACCCACGCGGCGTCGGCGGCGGGCTTCACGGACTCCGCCCACCTCACGCGGGTCACCCGGGAGATGTTCGGCCTGTCGCCGTCGTTCCTGGCCACGTCGGTACGGTGGCTGTGACGCACGGGCGGCGGCTCCTCCGGCCCTGGGGGCGGCTCCGGCGGTCCGCCGTACGGACGTGAGCCGCACGGGCGGCGTCACCGGGGGCGGTCGGGCGCCTCGTCCGGCTCGGTGACCCAGCCGGCGGCCAGGATCAGCCCGGTCTCCCGGTGTACGGCCAGGAAGCCGTACGGGCGGGTGAACCGGACGGACACGCGTCGGGACCGCCCCGTCGGCACCCCGGCCGGAGCCATGCCGAAAGCGGTCACAGCCGCCGCTTCGAACCCCCGGGCGCCGAACGCCGCCACGGCGTGCTGCAGCGCCGACGAGACCGCGAGCGGGAGCGGGCTGACGCCCGGGAAGTGCCCGGTGGAGCGGTCGACCGCCGTCCGCAGGCCGAACGTTTCCGGGCGCGCGAGCAGGTCGTGCTCGGCGCGGAGGGTGAACCGGACGGTGGACGTCACCAGGACGGGACGGCCGTCCCGACCGGCCGCGTCCGAGACGGTGACACCCGGGCCGGGCGTGCCGTAGGGCAGGGCGGAGCCGGGAACCGTGACGTGGTCCCCGGCGAGCACGCCCGGGCCCGCCGCGAGGACGTCCGCCCCCGCGGCGCCCTCGGCTCCGAGCAGCAGGTGCGCGTCCAGGCCGTTGTCCCCCCGGACCTCGGCGACGGTCAGCGGGCCGGCGGGGGTGTCCGGGGCGACGCGGACCGCGTCGAGGTCTCCGGTGGTCCGGTGCAGGCCGACGAGCCGACGCCCCCGCCAGGGGCCGGTCTCGGGGGTGAGCCGGCCGTCCGAGAAGGGCGTCGTCCACTCGGTGCGCAGGGCCAAGGCGGCGGCCAGGACCAGCGCGAGGTCGGTGCCGGGAGGCACGGGCATCGACGTGACGATCCCGCCCGTGTGTCCGGAGGCCCAGGCGCCGAGTGCCCGGCCGTCCCGCTCGGGGTCTCCGGTCAGTTCGCCCCGCACTCCGTCGGGCAGCCGGGCCTCCCACACCGGCCGGACCGGCACGCCCCGCCGTGTCCACAGCCCGACGGCGGCGTCGACGCCGCCGGCCGCGCGCAGGGTCTCGACCAGCCACCGCCCCCGCCCGGCCGCGTCGGCCGTTCCGGGGAGGCCGGCGACGGCGCGGAGTTCCGCGCGGGCCGGTCCGTCGGCGCCGGCCGCGAGCAGGGCGAGCAGCGGCCAGACGGCCGCGGCGGAGAACACGATCCCACGCCCCTCGCCCGGTCCGACGGCGATGCGCGCCCAATGGGCCGTCAGGTCGTTGACGGACCGTACCGAGCCCTCGGTCGGATCGTCGCCGGCGCTTGTGTCGGCTCCGGTCGGCACCGGGCGGTCACCTCTTCCTCAAGGTCGTCTCGGGTGGGTCGAAGGGGCGTCGGGGCCGTCGGGTTCCCGCGCGCGGGCGGCCGGCGACGCCGGGTCGGGTCCGCTCCGGGAGCAGGTGGCTCCAGGTCACGTCCGGCCGGCCGAGCGGATCCGCGTTCCGCGCGCGGTGGACGGCGGTGAGGCCGCACCGGCGCGCCAGGGCGGCCGTCTCGTCGGCGGTGACGGCGCCCCGCCGGGACGGGTCCGTGCCGGCGGGAGAGGACGGCCCGGCCGCCTCGGCCGACGAGCCGGCTCACGGTCGGCATGGCCGTCGAGCGCTCGTCCTCGTCCAGGTGCGTCCACACGGCGGTCGGCGTGACCAGGTCGAACCGCCGCCCTCGCAGGGGCCGCGGTGCGGGCAGGGCGTCGTCGACCCACTCGGTCCCGCGGTCCGCGTGCGGGCGCCGGCCCTCCGCGCGGAACCCGGCCGTCGGCTCCACGGCGACGACGCGGTGCCCGCGCCCGGCCGGAGCGGCGGCGTCCCGCCCGCCGCCCGCCCCGATGTCGAGTACCGTCCCGGCCGCCGGGGGAACAGGTGCGGCACTCCGCCGTGCGCCTCGGCGAAGTCCACGCTCTCGTACTGCGCGGCGAGCGTCGCGGCGGCCTCGTCGTCACCGGCGGCGCCGGGTACGGAAAGAGGTTCGGTGGGCGTCTCGTTGTCCACACCGCCGCACTCTAGGTGGTGAAGCGCGCCCTCCGCTGCCGGTGTCGGTCGCGGACGACGGTGGCCCGGCCTGCAAGGGACGGATCCCGGACGGCGGTTCACCGCCCGCGCCGCGTTCGCCGCCGGCGACGCGGGCGGTGGGCGGTCAACGCGTCCCGCGCCTTGCGGGCCGTCGGCCCGCTCGCGGCGATGAGGAGCGCGGACAACAGATTTCCCAGCAGGTCGTGGGTGACGAAGTCGTACAAGGCGGTCCGGCGCGCGTCAGCGATGCCGGACCGCGCGCCGTACTCCTTCGCGTACGCCGAGGTCACGGACGTCCGGCACCACCCCCCGGCTACCGGCGTCGTGCGTGGCCGCCGCGCTCCCCCGCCCCTCGGGGCGCCGTGGGGTACGGGCGGTCCGGTACCGCGTCCCAGTCTGCACCGGCTCCGGCCGGAGGGGAAGCGGCCGTCTGTGACGGACAAGTGGCGCGGGCTGTCGGGTAGTTGTCCCGCCGTCTCCGTGTCGGCCGGCGGGGGGTGTGGTTCCGGTGGTCAGCCGTAGGAGAGGCGGGAGCAGATGTCGTCGTCGGCGGAGCGGGCCTCGTCGGTCACGCGGGAGGGCACCGAGGAGGGGGCCGGGGCGGACGGCGAGGGGGTGGCCTGTGCGCGGTGGGACGCGTAGGAGGCGCCGAGGGTGACGTCGATCCCGGGGGCGGCCGATGACCTCAACTCCGCGCCCGGGAAGCGGTCGGCGACGGTCCGGGCGCGGTCGTGGAGGCCCGGGCCGTAGGTGACGACGGTCGTCCGCCCGGCACCGGCCGCGGTCCGCTCGCCGGGCCGCGCGTCGCCGGTGCCGGTGACCGTGAAGCCGGCGGCCCGCAGGGCGCCGGCGGCCTCGGCGGCCAGGCCCGGCACGGAGGTGCCGTTGTGGACGCTGACGCTGATCCCGGCGCCCGAGGAGGGTGACGGGGAGGGTTCCGGGTGCCGGGAGGGGCCGGTGGACGGGCTCCGGCCGCCGGTCTCCCGGCCGTCGAGGGTGCGGTCGTGCCGGAGGGCGTCCCAGAGGGCGTCGGCGTCGGGCTGGACGACCGCCACCCGGTTGCCCTGGTAACGCCAGGGCAGGGTGACGAACTTGGTGTCGTGCAGGTCGACGTCCTTGAGCGACATGGCGAAGGAGAGCAGCTTGCGCGCCGAGCCGAGGCCCGGGTCGACGGTCAGGGAGCGGGTCGCGGCGTCGGCCAGCGGCAGCAGCGTGGTGGGGTCGAATCCCTCGCCCTTGACCTTCTTCAGGAGGGCGGCGACGAAGGCCTGCTGGCGTCGGATCCGTCCGATGTCGGAGCCGTCGCCCAGGCCGTGGCGCAACCGCACGTAGTCCAGGGCCTTCCGGCCGGACACGGTCTGCGGCCCTTTCGCGAAGATGCGCTCGCCGCGCGATCCGCGATGGGGGTCGAGGTCGCCCTCGTAGACGTCGCCGGGCAGGCACACCCGTACTCCGCCGACGGCCGAGGTCATGGTGGCGAACCCCGCGAAGTCGACGACGACGGTGTGGTCGACGCGCAGACCGGTGAGCTTCTCGACCACGTTCTGGGTGCAGGCGGGGTTGCCCTTGGCCGTCAGTCCCACGGAGAAGGCGGAGTTGAACATGGCGCCGGACTTCGGCTCGGTCCACCTCCCGTCGGGCAGCCGGCAGGGCGGGATGTCGACCAGGGTGTCCCGCGGGATCGACACGGCGACGGCGTGTCTCCGGTCGGCGTACACGTGCAGGAGGAACGCCGTGTCGGAGCGTCCGACGTCCCCCTCTCCCCCGCCGAGCGCGCTGTTGGCCCCGGAGCGCGAATCCGAGCCGATGACGAGCACGTTCCGGCCGCCCTCTCCGCCCGAGGGGCGGTTCTTGGACAGCCCTCCGGCGTCGAAGCTGTCGATGTTGCCGTCCAGCCGGCAGTAGAACCACACGCCTCCCGCGAGCAGCAGAAGCACGCAGACCCCGGCCGAGACCGACAGGACGCGTATCCGGCCGCGCCGCCGCCGCTTCAGCCGTGTGGTCCGCCGGTCGGCGCGACGACCGACGTGACGGCCGGCTGCCGTGGGGCGCGTCATGTGTACACCTTCATCCACAATTTCATGGTTGCGCAATATAGCAAGTATGGGAGACGGCGCGACCGGACGGCGCCCGGGCCGGGAGCGCACCTCCGTGCGGTGCGAGGGCGGGACTTCGGCGGGCCGCCTGATGGGTAGGCATTTTCCGGGCGGACCGCCCACCCGGGGATGTTCCGGAAGACAAGCCTCCGAGCGGTCGGCCCGGGACATTCGGCGACGGATCACGAGCCGCACCACCTCCCGACGCCCGCAGTACGCCGCCCCCTTGCCCACCGCCCCACCGCGACGACGAGGACCGCGCATGCCGAGCACCGACCCCACGCGGACCGAAGACCGAGCCGACTTCGAGGACATCCTTGAGCAGGGCCTGAGTTCACCCGGGATCACCGAGGCGCTCCGGGCCGCGGACACCGTCACCGGCGACCAACTCCGCGCCTGGGCACTGGAGTCGCGCGCGGCCATCGCGGCCGCCGCCATCCCCGAGTACCGCACGTACGTCGAGCTGCGCTCGACGCGCCCTCGCGCCGCGCCGTCGCGGCTGGGGAACGGGCTGGGCGCGCTGGCCGTTCTCGTCCCGGCGCTGGCGGCAGCCGCGGCGGCGGTGTTCCTCGTCCTGGGGTACGGCTTCCGGCTTCTGGGCGTCCAGCAACGGCTCGCACGCGGACTGCAGGCCGCCGGCTGGCTGGCGGTCGCGGTGGCGACCGCGGCGGTTCTGACCGGGATCGTCGCGGTGCTCGTGATCGCCGTACGCCACCGCATGGCGCGCCCGGCGTCTCGGGACGGCGCACGCGTGGCGGAGGCCCGGGCGGCCTGGCAACGGGCCTTGCTGGAGCGCGGGGTTCTGCCGTTCCTCCGCCACCGGATCGAGGAGGCCGGGCGGCCGGGCTGAGCCGGGCGACGACGGTCGGTTTCTTGCTTGCGCAATTAGGAAACTATAGGGTCCCACCTGGGGTTGTCCTCAGCGTCAGCCCGGCCGATCACGACTCATCCGGAGGAAGTTCATGGCAGTGACCCTGGCCAAGGGCGGCAACGTCTCACTGAGCAAGGAGGCGCCGGGCCTGACCGCCGTCACCGTCGGACTCGGCTGGGACGTCCGCACCACCACCGGCGCCGACTACGACCTGGACGCCTCCGCCCTGCTGTGCGACGTCGACGGCAAGGTCCCGTCCGACGGGCACTTCGTCTTCTTCAACAACCTGCGCAGCCCCGAGGGTTCGGTCGTCCACTCCGGCGACAACCTGACCGGTGGCGGGGACGGCGACGACGAGCAGATCCAGGTGGACCTGGCCGGGGTGCCGGCCGAGGTCGACAAGATAGTCTTCCCCGTCTCCATCTACGACGCCGCTCGGCGCGGCCAGAGCTTCGGCCAGGTCCGGAACGCCTTCATCCGGGTGGTGAACCGGGCCGACGGCCGCGAACTCGCCCGCTACGACCTCACGGAGGACGCCTCCACCGAGACGGCCATGGTGTTCGGCGAGCTCTACCGCCACGGGCCGGAGTGGAAGTTCCGCGCGATCGGCCAGGGTTACGCCTCGGGGCTCGCGGGCATCGCCCAGGACTACGGCGTCAGGGTCTGACCGGGAGCTTCGGGGCGCGCCGGGCGGGGGGGCGGAACGTGAGGTGCGGGTCGGCCACGGCGCGCGGGTGACCGTCCGCACGACCCGTCCCCCGCCCGCGCTTCGGCCGCCCGGCTCGCGCATCAGGGACGGACCAGGGTTCCCTCAGGGCGATCACTGATAGGCACCGGCTCCCCCGTGCAGGAGAGTTGGTCGTGGCCGGCCGGCCGTGCCGCCCGGGCACCCGCCAACGCCTCGCCGAAGGAGCCGCCGTGCGTATCCGCCTCGCCATCGCCGCATTCGCGATGACCGCCGCCGTCATCGTCGGCGGCGGGACGTTACCCGCCGGACCGTGCGCCGCCAGGCTCGGCGCGGCCCGCCTCGGGACGATATGAGCGGCACCCCTTTCGCGATGGAGGCCCGCAGGCCATCGTGCGCATCGCTGTCGCCATGTGCCGGAAGAAGACGGCGGTGTGACGGCTGCGACGCCGCGCCACGGCCGGGCTGCCGCTCCCGAGACAGCCACCCGCCGGCTCACGCAATCCGAGACTCCAGACATAGTACTCTGATTGGAGTGGATAAGTTCGGCACTACGACTGGAGCATTCTCATGGCACGCCGCAACGACCAGCGCCGCGCCGCCCTCGTCGACGCCGCGATCGAGGTGCTGGCCGCGGAGGGGGCGCGGGGGCTGACGTTCCGGGCGGTGGACAACGAGGCGGCCGTGCCCGCCGGCACCGCGTCCAACTACTTCGCCAACCGGGACGACCTGCTCACCCAGGCGGGCGCCCGCGTCTACGAGCGGCTCCAGCCCGACGAGGCCACGATCGCCCGCCAGCGGGCGGCCGGCCGCGACCGCGAGAGCTACACGGAGCTAATGCGGGAGGTCGTCGGCCGTGTGGCCTCCTTCCGCACCGGTTACCTGGCGCTGTTGGAACTGCGCCTGGAGGCCACCCGCCGCCCGAAACTGCGCGAGATCCTCACCGAGCGGGTCCGGGCCGACATCGACGCCAACCTCGCCTACCACGAAGCCTCCGGCCTCCCCGGCGACGCCACGGCCGTCAAGTTGCTCATCGCGACGCTGAACTGGCTGATCGTCGAGCAACTCACCCTGCCCGATGTCTTCTCGGAGGCGGAGCGCGACGAATTGGTGAGGGCCGCGGTGGAGCGCATCGTGGCGGAGTGACCCGGCCGGGCGGGCGACGAGCGGTCGGGCCGGGGAAATAATGCGTGTGCTTCCGCGGGCGGCAGCGGGTAGCGTGCCGGCCATGTCGAGCCCCGAGGCATCCAGGGTGGGGGCCGCCGGTCACGCCGTCGGCCCCCAGCGTCGCTGAGTTCCGCGGTCCCGCCGGACGCGCGACGGACATCCGTCGAGCGCGCGGCGGATCCGCCGTGCGCTCGTGCGCCCAGGGTGCCGGCAGCGGTGACGAGACGAGCCTTTCCGCGCCTCTCCTCACCTCGCTCGGAGCCACTCGATGCCTCTCCCCTTGTACCTGCTCGCCTTGGCGGTCTTCGCCATGGGAACCTCCGAATTCATGGTCGCCGGCCTGGTGCCGGACATGGCCTCCGACCTCGGCGTATCGCTGGGAACGGCGGGCTCGCTCACGCCGGGCTTCGCGGTCGGGGCGGCCGTCGGCGCCCCGCTCGCCGCCGGGCTCGCGCGCGGCAGGCCGGGGCGGAGCAGCCTCCTGCTGTTCGTCCTCGCGTTCGCGGCGGCGCATGCCGTGGGCGCGGTCACGACGAGCTTCCCCGTCCTGTTCGCCACCCGGGCCGTCGCCGCGCTCGCCTACGCGGGGTTCCTCGCCGTGGCGCTGACGACCGCCGCCGGGCTGGTGCCGCGTCATGAGAAGGGCCGGGCTCTGGCCGTCCTGCTGTCGGGAACGACGCTCGCCACGATCGCCGGCGTTCCGGCGGGCGCGCTGCTCGGCACCCTGCTCGACTGGCGGGCCACCTTCTGGGCGGTGGCCGCGCTCTGCCTGCCCACGGCCGTCGGCATCCTCACCGGTCTGCCCGCGCGCCCCGGACACGAGGACGACGCCGCCCGGCCGGACCTCCGCTCGGAACTCGCGCGGCTCAGGAGTCCGCGGCTGATCCTGGTCATGCTGCTCGGCGCACTGGTGAACGCGGCGACCTTCGGGTGTTTCACGTTTCTCGCCCCTGTCGTGACCGACCGGGCCGGGCTGGGGAAGTTGTGGGTGCCGGTCGTCCTGATGCTCTTCGGGCTCGGTTCCTTCGTGGGCGTCACTCTCGCCGGGCGGCTCGCGGACCGGCGTCCCGGCCCGGTGGTCGCGGTCGGCGGCCCCCTGCTGCTCGCCGGCTGGCCGGCGCTGGCCCTGTCGGCCGAGCGGCCCGCCGCGCTGCTCGTCCTCGTGTTCACGCAGGGCGCCCTGTCGTTCGCGCTGGGCGGCACGCTGATCACCCGGGTTCTCTACGAGGCGGCGGGCGCCCCCACCATGGCGGGCGCGTACGCGACCGCCGCGCTCAACGCCGGCGCCGCCGTCGGACCGCTCGTCGCCGCCACCACGCTCGGCACGGCCCTCGGGCCCGTCGGACCGCTGTGGTCCGGTGCCCTCTTCGTCGCGGTGGCGCTGTCCGTCGGGCTGCCCTTCCGTGGGGTGGTCGCGGGTGTGAAGGAGCGCGACGAGTCGGCCCGGTGACGCGTTCCGCGTCCGCCGCGCGGTCCGTGACGCCGTCGCTTCCTCGCGTCCGGCGGCCCTGCCGGGCCGTGGTACGTCGCCGCCTCCCCGGCAGTACAGGGGCGTCGGATCCGCCTTCGACTTTCCGCCAAGTTCCCGTAACCATGCGGTGATCGCGCGCCGAGCCGGCCGACCGGTCCCCTCCCGGGAAACCGCCGCTGTACGCCCTCTTCGGTCCCGGCTGTGCGGCGACCGGGAGTGGCCGGTTCCTTCCCCCTTTGGCCCCTCTCGTTCCGGTTCCGCTCAACGGGTGGGCGCCTCACGGAAGTCCTGTCTCCCGTACACACCGCTCACCTCAACCGACCCGAACGGAGACTGCGCATGAGCAGAAGAACGGCGCACAAGGCCCTGGTCGCCCTGGCGGCGGCCGTGACGGTGGCCGCGACCGCCGCCACCTCGGCCGTGGCGGCCCCGGCGGCACAAGCGGCCCCGGCAGCCGGCCAACACACCTCGCGGCACCAGGCGACGCGGGCCGCGCTGGAAGCACAGGTGCGGGCCGGCCTGCCCGGTGTACTGGCGGAAGCGCGCGACGAGCACGGGCGGTGGAACGGTTCCGCGGGCGTCGCGAACCTTGAGACGCACCGCAAGCGGCTCCCTCAGGACCGGTTCCGAATAGGAAGCGTCAGCAAGGTGTTCAGCTCGGTCGTTCTCCTTCAATTGGAGGCCGAGGGCAAGGTCGACCTGGATGACACCTTGGAACGCAGACTGCCCGGCCTCGTCCGGGGCAATGGCAACGACGGCAGCCGCATCACCATCCGGCAGGTGCTCAACCACACCAGCGGCCTCTTCAACTACACCGAGGACCCCGTCCTGTGGAAGTCCCTCGGCACGGACTTCTTCAAGCACCGCTACGACACCAGGAAGCCGGCCGACCTCCTGCGTACCGCCCTCTCCCACCGGCCGGACTTCCGGCCGGGCACCGGCTGGCACTACTCCAACACCAACTACGTCCTCGCCGGGATGCTCATCGAGAAACTGACCGGCCACTCCTACGCCGACGAGATCGAGCGCCGTGTCCTCAAACCCCTGGGGCTCCGCGCCACGACGCTGCCGGGCACCTCACCGGGCATCCCCGGCCCGCACGGCCGCGGCTACAGCAAACTCTTCGGCGACGCCTCCTCGAAGGTCTACGACACCACCGAGCAGAACCCGTCCTGGGCGTGGGCGGCAGGCGAGATCATCTCCACCACGGGCGACGTCAACCGCTTCTACAGCGCCCTCCTCGGCGGCCGGCTCCTCCCCGAACGGCAGCAGCGCGAGCTGCTGACCACCGTCCCGAGCCAGGGCCAGCCCGGCGAGACCGGCTACGGGCTGGGCATCTCCCACGCCGTCACCACGTGCGGCAAGGAGGTCTGGCTGCACACCGGCGGCATTCACGGTTCCACGACGCTGGCCGTCTCGTCGCCCGACGGGCGGCACACCGCGGCGTTCAACCTCAACGGTGACTGGGGCGGCGACCTGGCCGCCCTCGTCGACGCCGAGTACTGCGGCACGTTCAAGCCCTCACCGGACACCTCCGGCCGGCACCAGGCACTCCGGCGCCTGACCTCACTGCGCTGATCCGGACCGCCGGAGCCCGCTCTCGACCACTCCGCTCGAAGCCCACGCCCCGGCGGTTCCCGGGCGGGGCGGAACGGCCGTCGTCGGGGCGGCGCGGGGCCGCGGCCGTGTCTCGCCGGAACGGATCGCGTCGACGATCCGTTCCCTGGCGCCCGGACCCGCGTCGAGGGCGCCTGTCTCGCGTACGCCGGGCGGCGGGGCGGGGCCGTCGGCCACGACGGAGATCCGCTCGGGCGCCACGCCGAGGGCGAGCGCGGTCTCAGCCGCCTCCCTGACGAACAGGTCGGTCGCGGCGGTGCCCCCCTCGGGCGGCAAGGCCCGCACCCGGTCCGCCAGGCCGGGGCCGTACGCCACGGGTTCGGCGCCCAGCCCGCGCAGGAATCCGGACGTGCGCTCGGAGGCGGTGCCGAGCGTCGAGACCGTCCTGTGGGTTCGCCTCCGGACGCGGGGGCGCCGGTGCCCGGCAGCCGCCGCCGGCCGGTCTGCCGCGGGCGTCAGAGGTCCGTCCCCCCGCCCCCTGCCCGGCGTCAAGGTAAAGTTGCCCGGTGGTGCGGGCGGCTTCGTCGTCCGCCCGTTGTCGTGTCGGGGCCGCCGCACCCTCGGCTGGGGTCCGGACGCGGCAGGAGACGAGTGTGCGCGAGCCTGTGACGCCCCGCGCCGCCGCCGGTCCGCCGTGATGTCCCGCCGCCGGATGTGAGCCCGGCCGGCCCGGTGCCCGAGCCCGTCGGCTCGGCCCTTCTCCCCTCTTTCCGGTCCTTCCGGTCCTTCCGGTCCTTCCGGTTCCGTCCCACCAGAGCCCCCGCGGGGTGCCGTCGGCACCGCCGTGTTCCTTCCGCACGCCTGCCAGAGAGGGTGTGCCCGAGTCCGACAGGTACCCGTTTCCTTGTCCTCTTCCGTTTCCGCACTCTCCCCGGCCGCGCGGCTGCGCGGTCTGAAGCCCGACTGGCTGCGTGACCCGGGAGTCTGGCGTACCGAGGTGCTGGCCGGTCTGGTGGTCGCGCTCGCCCTGGTTCCCGAGGCGATCTCGTTCTCGGTCATCGCGGGGGTCGAGCCCGCGATCGGCCTGTTCGCCTCCTTCACGATGGCCGTGACGATCTCGGTCGTCGGCGGCAGGCGGGCGATGATCTCCGCCGCCACCGGCGCGGTGGCCCTGGTCATCGCGCCCCTGAACCGCGAGCACGGCTTCGGTTACCTGGTCGCCGCGGTGATCCTCGCCGGTGTCTTCCAGGTCGTCCTGGGGGCGCTGGGGGTGGCGAGGCTGGTGCGGTTCATTCCGCGCTCGGTGATGGTCGGCTTCGTCAACGCGCTCGCCGTCCTGATCTTCATGACGCAGATTCACGAGATGCGGCACGTGCCGTGGGCCGTCTACCCGCTGATCCTGGGCGGTCTGGCGCTGATGGTCTTCTTCCCGAGGATCACCACCGCGATCCCGGCTCCGCTGGTCTCGATCACCGTTCTGACCGTGATCACCGTCGCGGCCGGGATCGCCGTTCCGACCGTCGGCGACAAGGGGACGCTGCCGTCCGCCCTGCCCGTGCCCGGTGTGCCGGACGTGCCCCTCACCCTGGACACTCTGGCCACCATCGCCCCGTACTCGTTCGCCATGGCGCTGGTCGGCCTGATGGAGTCGCTGATGACCGCGCAGCTCGTGGACGAGATCACCGACACCCGCTCCGACAAGACCCGGGAGTCCGTCGGGCAGGGCGTCGCCAACATCGTCACCGGCTTCTTCGGGGGCATGGGCGGCTGCGCCATGATCGGTCAGACGATGATCAATGTGAAGGTGTCCGGTGCGCGCACCCGGCTGTCGACCTTCCTCGCCGGAGTCTTCCTGATGGTGTTGTGCGTCGCCTTCGGATCCGTCGTCTCCGGCATTCCCATGGCCGCCCTCGTCGCGATCATGATCATGGTGTCGTTCACCACCTTCGACTGGCATTCCGTCGCACCGAGGACGCTTCGCCGTATGCCCGTGGGCGAGACCGCCGTCATGGTGATCACCGTCGTGTGCGTGGTGGCCACCCACAATCTCGCCGTCGGCGTCGTGGTCGGCTCGGTCACCGCCATGGTGATCTTCGCCAAGCGCGTCGCTCGTGTCGCCGAGGTCACCGCCGTCACCGACCCCGACGGCGGCACGGTCGTCTACCGGGTCACCGGCGAGCTCTTCTTCGCCTCCTCCAACGGCCTCGTCGGGCGCTTCGACTACGCCGGCGACCCGGACCGGGTCGTCATCGACCTGTCGGCCACCCGCGTTTGGGACGCCTCCTCCGTCGCCGCCCTGGACGCGATCGAAACCCGGTACGCCCGGCGCGGCAAGCGCGTCGAGATCACCGGCCTCGACGAGCCGAGCGCCCGGCTCCACGGCAGGCTCAGTGACAGGCGCGACGGCGAACTCGCGGCCGGCCACTGACGCGTGCAGGCGCAGGCCGCGGGGGCAGCCGGCCGCGGAACGCCGGTCGCTACGCCCGTCGCTCACGGCGCCGAAGCGGGTTCAGGGGTGCGGGACGACCGCGACCGGGCCCGGCGCGTGATGCAGGGCCGCGAGGGCGACCGGCCCGAGCCGGTGGACGCCGTGCCGCCCGGGCAGCCGGCGCCCGACGACCACCAGTGCCGCCCCGGCGCCATGCGTGAGCAGGACCTGGGCCGCGCTGCCCGTCTCGGCGTACGCGGCCACGTCGACCCGGGGGTGGCGTTCGCGCCACGGGCGCAGGGCCTCGTCCAGGCCGCGGCGCTCCCGCTCGGCCATCCCGTCGTCCTCCTCCGCGAGCCACAGGGACCCTGGGCTCCAGGCGAAGACCGGCGGAACCGTCCAGGCCCGGACGGCCCGGAGCCGCGCGCCCAGCCGTTCCGCGGCGGCGAACGCGAAGTCCAGCACGGGGGCGGCGCGTTCCTCCAGGTCCTGCACCCCCACGACGACCTCGCCCGCGGCCGGTTCGTCCGCCGGCCCGTCCGCGTACCGCCGGCTCCCCCACCCGCCGCCGTCCCGCGGGCCGCGGACGACCACGACCGGGCCGGTGGCCTGGCGCAGCACGTGCAGGCCGACGGAGCCGAGCAGGTGGCCGACGACGGTGCCGTGGCCGCGCGAGCCGAGGACCAGCAGATCGGCCCCGGCCGCCTCGGCGATCAGGGCGGGGACGGGGTCGGCGGCGAGCTGCCGGGTGACGACGGTGAGCTGGGGGAACGTCTTGGCCACCCGTTCGCCCGCGTCTTGCAGGACGTCGGCCGCCCAGCGCTCCCGCGCGGCGGCGTCCTCGGCGGGCATCACGGTGCGCGGACGTCGTACGGAGGCGTGTACCAGGCACAGCTCCATGCCGCGCCGGGCGGCTTCGGCCGCCGCCCAGTCGGCCGCGGCGCGGCTGTGTTCCGTTCCGTCGACTCCGACGGCGATGGTGCCGGGCATGGGACCCTCCTGGGGGCACGGGAGCGTGCCGCGCCGGGCGCGGTACGCGGTACGTCGGGCGGGGCCGCCCGCCGCCTCCACCATGGATGCCGCGGCGGTTACTCGGACAGGGGCCGAAGGGCCCTGGGCCAGGTCCGGTCGGGGTCCTACACAGGCCGCCCCGGCGGTACGGGCGGTCAGGCGCCGTTCACGGGCTGACCGCGAGCACCACGTACGCCGCCAGCAGCGACAGGTGCACGCCGCCTTGGAGGGGCGTGGCCCGGCCCGGGATCACCGTGAGGGTGCCGACGGCGACGGTGAGGGCGAGCAGGACCATGTGGGTCGCGCCGAGGCCGAGGACGAGCGGTCCCTCCAGCCAGACCGAGGCCGCGGCGACGGCGGGGATGGTCAGGCCGATGCTGGCCATGGCCGAGCCGAGGCCGAGGTTGAGGCTGGTCTGGACGCGGTCGCGGCGGGCGGCGCGGACGGCGGCGATGGTCTCCGGCAGCAGCACCAGCAGCGCGATGACGACGCCGACGACCGACGCGGGCAGGCCCGCCGCCGCCACGGCGGACTCGATCACCGGTGAGACGCCCTTGGCCAGTCCGACGACCGAGACCAGGGCGACGCCCATCAGGCCGAGGCTGACGAGCGCGGTCCGGGCCGGCGGCGGATCGGCGTGGTCGTCGGTGTCGATGACCTCGCCGGCGGCCGTCACGGGCAGGAAGTAGTCCCGGTGCCGTACGGTCTGGGTCGCCACGAACAGGCCGTAGAGGATCAGGGCCGCCAGCGCGGCGAAGACGAGCTGGGCGGCGGAGAACCGCGGTCCGGGGGTGCTGGTGGTGAACGTCGGCAGGGCCAGGCTGAGGCCCGCCAGGGTGGCCACGGTGCCGAAGGCCGCCGCCGTGCCCTCGGCGTTGAAGACCGCGACCCGCCGCCGCAACGCTCCCACCAGCAGGGACAGTCCGACGATCCCATTACAGGTGATCATGACGGCGGCGAAGACGGTGTCCCGGGCGAGCGAGCTGCTCTTGTCACCGCCGTCCGCCATCAGTGTGACGATGAGGGCCACCTCGATGACGGTCACGGCCAGGGCGAGCACGAGCGACCCGAAGGGCTCCCCGACCCGGTGCGCGACCACTTCCGCGTGGTGCACCGCGGAGAGCACCGCGCCGGCCAGGCAGCAGCTCACCAGGGCGACCAGGCCGGGGGACAGCGTCCGCCCCCAGGTCAGCGCGAGGACGGCGGCGGCCAGGACGGGCGCGCCCACCGGCCAGCGCGCCAGGAGGGAGCGGAACCGAGCGCTCATGAGCCGATCTTCGCAGATCGCTCGTTTCCCGCATGTTTTCCGCTCTGCGCCGCCTTCGCCCGGCTCTCCCCTCCCTATCCGTTCTCCCTGCCTCCGCCTGCCTCCGCCCGCTTCCGCCCACCTCCGCCGCCCGGCGATCACAGCGCGTGATGCGATCGTCCGTATATCGGACGCGGCCCGCACCTCCTCACCCGTTTGCCCATAATCGAGACCTCCCGATCTCGCATATTGGACAGGCATGACCATGAGCCGGACACTGACGCCCTCTCCGCCGCCCCCGGGCGGCGGGCCCGCCACCGACGCGCCCGCCGGTGGCACCGCCCTCGCCGACCCCTCGCCCTCGGGGTCGCTGTCGAACGGTCTCAAGCAGCGGCACCTGTCGATGATCGCGCTCGGCGGGGTCATCGGCGCGGGTCTGTTCGTCGGCTCGGGCGCCGGCATCGCCGCCGCCGGACCCTCCATCGTGCTGGCCTACGCGGCGTCCGGTCTGCTGGTGATGTTCGTGATGCGGATGCTCGGCGAGATGTCCGCCGCCAACCCGGCGTCCGGTTCGTTCTCCGTGCACGCGGACCGGGCGATCGGCCCGTGGGCCGGCTTCACCGCCGGCTGGATGTTCTGGACCCTGCTGGTGGTGGGTGTGGCGATCGAGGCGATCGGTGCCGCCCACATCCTCCAGGGGTGGTTCCCCGGCACCCCGTCCTGGATGTGGGTGCTGATCCTGATGGCGCTGTTCTGCGGCGCCAACCTGGGCTCCGTCGCGCACTTCGGCGAGTTCGAGTTCTGGTTCGCCGCCCTCAAGATCGGGGCCATCGCCCTCTTCCTGGGCCTCGGCGTGCTGGCGGTCCTCGGCGTCCTGCCCGGCAGCGACTCCCCCGGCACCGCGCACCTCCTGCACGACGGCGGTTTCCTGCCCAACGGTACGAACGGCCTGCTGATCGGGTTGCTGGCCTCGGTCGCCGCCTACGGCGGCCTGGAGACGGTCACCATCGCGGCCGCCGAGTCCGAGAGCCCGGTGCGCGGCGTGGCCAAGGCCGTCCGGACGACGATGTGGCGGATCGGCGTCGTCTACGTCGGCTCGATGCTGGTGATCGTCACGCTCCTCCCATGGGACGACGAGGCAGTCACCGAGCAGGGCCCCTACGCGGCCGTGCTGGACCGGCTCGGCGTGCCGGCCGGCGGCCAGATCATGAACGCGGTCGTGCTGATCGCACTGCTCTCGGCGATGAACGCCAACATCTACGGCTCGTCGCGCATGGCGTACTCGCTGGTCGCGCGGGGGCAGGGCCCGGCGTTCCTGGGCAGGGTGTCCGGCGGGATCCCGCGCCGCGCGGTGCTGGCCTCGTCCGGCTTCGGCTTCTTCGCCGTGCTGCTCTCCTTCTGGTGGCCCACCACGGTCTTCGCCTGGCTGCTCAACATGGTCGGCGGTGTCGTGCTGGTCGTCTGGGGTTTCATCGCCGTCTCGCAACTGCTCCTGCGCCGCCGGCTGGAGCGCGAGGCCCCCGGCAGGCTGGTCGTGCGCATGTGGGGCTTCCCGTACCTGACGTGGGTGACGCTGGCCGGGGTGGCCGGGGTCCTGGTGCTGATGACGCTCGACGGGGACACCCGCGTCCAGCTCTACTTCACGGGCGGTCTGGCACTGGCCCTGGCTCTGGTCGGACGCCTCCGGCAGCGCGCCGGGAGCCGCTGAAGGGGATGCCCGGAGGACCAGGCCGCCTGCGGCACGGTCCGCTGGTCCTGCACCGCGGAGGCCGCTTCCCGTACGCCCGGGGAGCGGCCTCCGCGCGTCCGCGCCCCGCGCCGAGGGGCGGGCCACGGCGTACGTCCCGGGCGGGACCCACGCTCACCAGGCCTCCCACCGCCGTTGGCCGGAATGACACCGTCATCTGCCGATGGCAAGTTCTCGCCCTCGACCCCTTCCCCGTCGGCCTGTTGACTCGGCTCGCACACTCGCACAGTAGAACGTTGTACGAACTCACGCACGGCACATCACGCACGGACCAGCACCCCAGCGCGCCACCGACCGCCCGAGGAGTCACCGTGAAACGCCTGCACACCGCCTTCGCCCTGAGCGCCGCCGCCCTCGCCTGCACCGCCGCCCTGGCCACCCCGGCCGGCGCCGCCGACCGGGCCCCCGCCAAGCCCGCGAAGTTCTGCACCTACATCGTCGACACCGGCCAGTCGGGCTGCTTCTCCAGCGAGTCGAAGGCCGCCGCGGCCTTCGGCACGCAGGCGGCGGCCTACAAGGATCTCGGCAGAATCTGGTCCGACGCCAACTCGGGCGGCAACCAGCTCACCTTCCGCGGCAGCCAGGGCTGCGGCTGGCGGTACCCGGAGTTCGCGAGCCTGGGCGGCGACTGGAACGACAAGGTGAGCTCCGCGCAGGGGCTGGCCTGCCCGATCACCCTCTGGGAGCACAGCGACTTCCGCGGCGCCCACCAGACGTACCACGGCTACAACGCCTACGTCGGCGACGGCATGAACGACAAGGCCAGCTCCGTCAGCTTCGACCTGAACTGACCTCTCCGTCTCCTCACCTCCTCCCCGCCCGCCCGGGTGCCGCCGGCCGTCAGTGCCGGCCGGCGCCGGGGCGGTTCGTCGTTCCCAAATCCGCCCGGGCGGGCGGGAGTAGGGCGCGTCACAGGAATAGCGGGCGTCCCTCCGGGCAGCCGTCAGATCAAGAGATCGTCACGCGACGACGCGGACGGCCGGTGACCGGCGGCTCGCCGGGCTCGGAGACCGCGCGTCGTCGCCCGCGGGCCGTCCTCGACCGTTCGAGAGAAAGGACGGACATGTTCTTCCTTGTCCTGGCCCTCTTTCTGCTCGGCGTCCTGACCGGGACGGCCGCGCATGTGCCGCTGCCCGTGACCCTCGTTTCCGCGGCGGCGATCCTCGCCTGGCTGGCCGCCTTCGCGGTACGGGAACGCCGGGCGCACCGGCGGCACCGGTAAGGAGGAGTCCCCGTGAACCCCTTTGCTTCACTCGACACCCGGAAGCCCGTCGACGCGCACGGGACCGCCCATGACGACGAGGCCGTCGGCACACGGCACTCCGTCGACGGCCGTGACGCCGCCGAGACGCACGAACGTGCCGGTGAACGCCTCACGGCCCCCGTCCGGCCGGACGCCGGGCACCCGGAACACCCGCGTCATCCGGCCGACATCGGCCCCGAGGGCCGTCATCAGGCCAACAATCACGACAGGAACCGCCATCAGGGTCCGAATCAGGACATCCGCGCCCACGGCGCGGGTCGACGGTTCCGCGGGGGCCGGGCGGCGGGTACCGACGCGACCGAACGGCGGCGCCGCAACGCCGACTTCATGGCCGTGACGTCGTTCGTCACCGGTCTTCTCGGGCTGCTGATCGCCAATATCGTCTTCGGCCCCTGCGCCATCGCGCTGGGCGCGACCGCCCTGGCCCGGGGTACGGTCCGGCGCTTCCGGGCCCGGCTCGGCATGGTGCTGGGCGTCCTCGGGCTCGTGCTGTACTTCGTGCTCTCGGTGGCGGACGGAACGCCGAGCTGGCATCTCTGAGCCGGACTCAGGGCTTCTTCCCGGGCGGGGCGGCGGGCAGGGCGCCGTCGTCGTTCAACCGCGCACTCGGACCGTTGACAGCCTGTTGGTCTGAACCAATGATGCGGGCATGTCAGGACGACGCCGCGCGCCCCTCCCGTTGCTCCTCGCCCTCCTGCTCCTCACGGTTCTCACCGTCCTCGTGGGGCCGGGTGGCTCCGCCGCCGCCCAGGGCGCCGGCCGGCACCGTCTGCCGCCGGTGCTCTCGCACATACCGACGCGCGACCGCGTCGTCTTCCTCACCATCGACGACGGCTGGTACCGCGACCCGGCGGCCGCCGCGCTGCTCAGGGACCGGAGGGTGCCGGTCACGCTGTTCCCGCTCCCCGACGCCGTGAACCAGGATCCCGGCTACTTCCGGGAGTTGGCGGGGCGGCGCGCCTCCGCCGTGGGGAACCACACCGTCGGTCACCCCGATCTCACCACACTCGGTCTCGCGGACCAGCGGAAGGAGATCTGTACGGCCCGCGACCGGCTGAAGGCCGCGTTCGGACGCGCGCCCGCGCTGCTCCGCCCGCCCTTCGGCCGCTACGACGACACCACCCGGACCGCGGCGCGCGAGTGCGGCGTCCGGGCTCTGGTGACCTGGACGCACGACTTCACGACCTGGGGCGACACGCCTCCGCCGGTACCCCGGCTGCGGCCCGGGGACGTCGTCCTGCTGCACTTCACCCCCACCCTGGCCGCCGACCTCACCCGCGCCCTCACCGCCGCGCGGGACGCCGGGCTCGTCCCCGCGCCGCTGCGGGCGTACGCGCCGTAGCGGCGGCGCGCGTCGCCCCGGGCACCCGGCCGGCGTCCATCGCGCCGCTCCGATCGTCGTTCACCGGGCCCGGCGAACACCGGCCCGGGGCACGGCGATCGGCGGTCCCTGCCGCCCGTCGACCGCCGGTCCGCACGACCTCCACGTGCGCGCGGACCGGCTTACTCCCGGGCGGGGCGAGGTGCCCTGGGATCAGTGGTCGATCTGCACCTCCTCCAGACCCAGGTACATCACCGACGGCCGCGCCGGGTTGAAGGCGATGGACGAGATGCCGTCGTGGGCGTTGTGCGTCTTGCCGACCTTGCCGGTCCGGGCGTCGTAGCGGTACAGGTCGGTGCCGTAGGCCTGGAAGTAGGTGCCGTACTCGAAGTAGAGGACGTTCGGGTCCGCGGGGCTGGGCGCCAGCAGGGTGCTGTTGGTGAGTTCGGTGTCCGGGGTGTCGTCGACGATGCGGGTGTACGTCCGGCCGCCGTCGGTGGAGCGGTAGAGGTGCCGGCCCTCGGCACCCGAGCTGGGGGCGGCCTCCACGAGGTCGATGCCCAGGGCGTAGACGACGTTGCGGTCGGCCGGGGAGACGGCCGCGGCGAAGAGGTTCGCCTTGCCGTCGGGCGTGGCGGACAGGCCGGTGGCGACGGTCCAGGTGGCCCCTCCGTCGGTGGTCACCGCGCCGCCGGTCGTCATGCCGCCGGCGACCGCGTGGTCGAGGTCGGCGGGGTCGAAGGACACGGTGTAGAGGTTGGCTCCCTCGCCGAAGGCGAGCTTGCCGATGGGCTTCCAGGTGGCGCCGGCGTCCGTCGAGTCGTACAGCCGCCCGTCGCTTCCGGCGACGCGGACGTGGTCGCGCCGCGCCTTGTCGGTGCCCACGCCGACGATGTCGGCGGTGGGCGAGGCGAGCTTGGTGACGGTCCTGCCGTCGACGCGGGCGAGGTAACCGCCGTTCTTCTCCCAGGCGAACGCCCGTCCGCCGGTGGCCGCCGTCAGCCAGGTGGAGCCGCTGCCGAGCGTGGCGACGCGGGTCCAGGTGCAGCCGGCGTCCGTCGAGCGCTGGAGCTCGTCGTTGTGGGTGGCGAAGAGCGTGTTGGGGGTGTCCAGCGCGACCAGGCCGTGGGTGTAGCTGACGGACTTCAGGGTGCCCGTCGTCGGGGCGAGGGTGGCGCCGTCGTCGGTGGTGAAGGTGACGGCGCCGTCGCCGGTGACCTTGGCGCACGAGGGGGCCCGCCACCCGGAGGTGGAGTCCGCCGCCTGGGCGGCGAGGGACGACTGGGCCAGGACGATGGTGGTGACGGCCGCGGTGACGGCCCATCCCATCCGCTTCACGATCTCTCCCTTGTGGGGCACAGACACGAGGTGTTCTTGACCAGAAGGTTCTATCGGGGCGGAGCTTCGGAGCAGAACACGCTCGGGCGCCAATCTTCCTGTCCAGAAAGGATCTTGACGTAAGGTTTCCGGTCTGCGGGCGGGCGATTCGTTACCTTTCCGACCGCCGCCGTTCACCCGCGTGCCGGCCCGCCGTGCTCCTTGGCCTCCGTCGCCCGTGAACCGGTCTCCGTAGCGTGTCCGCGCCGTCCGGTGCCGCGGCCGTGCCGCGGGAGTCCTTCGCCGGCCGGCCCGGCGCGCCTCCGCCCGCCGGTGCGCCGATCGATTCCCCCGGCCCGTCCGGAGGCGGCTATACCGCTTTAGTGGGCGCGTTCTCTCCACCGCGCCTCGGGCGTCCGGCGTTTTTCGATCTTGTTACCCGGCTTATTACCAGCCGGTATTCGCGACGGTCCCGACCTGCGCTTACCCTTCAAGTTTCGGAACGCACCGGCTTCGCCGCAAGCGGTCTTTGCGCTGCCCATCTATCCGCCGGTCGGAGCGATACGGGAGCAGGATCACATTCCCGCGATCACCCATTGACACGCCGCATTAGGTGATCAATCATCGCCGTACAGTCCAGACACCGAACACGGCGGCTGTCGTCCCGCGTGCGTCACGCCAAGGCGATCAGTGCGGCCCGGAGGTTTGCCATGCCCTGACGACGCCTCATGAAGTCGTTCATGACGGCCGGTCGTTACCGGTGCAGCAACCGGATCCCCCACTCACGCCCCGCGTACCTCATGCGCCACCCGGGCCGGGCGGCGCTCCCCTCTCGCCCCTCCCCGCCCTTCCCCGCCCTTCCAA
>NZ_JBPQTX010000017.1:0-44632 GCF_051386555.1 Streptomyces sp. URMC 126 | reverse complement strand
CCGCTCCCCCGCCCGACGCCACCCTTCCCCCGAGCCTTCACAACGGCCGGCTGCCGGACGGATATCGCGGACATCGAACCGCCGTCAGACACGACGCCAGGAGTCGTCCTGCAGATGCGACCCCGCCTGGGGGCCCATCCGGAGCATCCCGCCGTCCACACTCCAGGACGCCCCGGTGACGTACGCCGCCTCGTCCCCGCAGAGGAAGGCGATGACGGCGGCCACTTCCCGGGCGTCCCCGGGCCGCCCCGCCGGGATGCCGGGCCGCCGGACGCGGTGGACGTCGACGTCCTCCTGGCCGGTCATGGGGGTGGCGATCTCGCCGGGCGCGACGGCGTTGACGGTGATGCCGTGTTCGGCGAGTTCCAGGGCCATGACCTGGGTGAGCAGGCCCAGGCCGCCCTTGGCCGCGCAGTAGGGAGCGGCGCCGACACGCGGCTGGTGCTCGTGGACGCTGGTCACGTTGACGATCCGGCCGCCGTCGCCCTGGCGGATCATCCGCCGTGCGGCGCGCTGTCCGCACAGGAACGGTCCGACGAGGTCGACGTCGAGCACCCGTCGGACCGTTTCGAGGTCGAGGTCGAGGTAGGGCGTGGCCGTCCCCGTGCCGGCGTTGTTGACGAGGACGTCGATCCGGCCGAGTTCCTCGGCGAGCCCGTCGACGGCGTCGGCCGCCTCGGGCAGCAGGGTCAGGTCCGTCCGGGCCAGCGCGGCGCGCCGCCCGTGGGCGCGTACCTCGTCGGCGGTGCGTTCGGCGCCTTCCCGGTCGCTGTGCCAGGTGATGCCGACGTCCAGGCCGTGCCGGGCGAGGTGGACGGCGGTGGCCCGGCCGATGCCGGAGTCGGCACCGGTGACGACCGCGACGCGGGTGCCGGCCGGGTGGCTGCTCATCCGCGGACTCCTTTCGTACTCTGACGCTGCCTCAAGGAGCACGGGGCCCCGCGGGCGGGTACCCGGTGCGCCGTTCCGCACACGGGTGCCGGAGCGCGCCCGCGCGCCGCCGGACCGGACCCGGGTCACGAGGGGCGGGGGTGCCTCCGTGGTGACGGCGGGCGGTCGCGGCGGCGCGCGGCCGTTGTCGGGGCGGAACCCGAAGGGGGATCTCTCCGCTGTCTCTTCTTGGTGACCGCTATTTCTTCTTGGTGACGGCCTCGGTCACAGCCGCGGGCGAGTCGTACTCCTTTTTGGGCATGGAGCTGAGCGCGTCCAAGGTGGTCTTGTCCGCGCCCTTCTTCTTGGCGTGTTCGACGAGGGATTCCTTGTCGGCGGGGTAGTGCATGCCGCCGAGGCTCTTCTGGAGCTCAATGGGGTTCGGCTTCGCTGTCATGGGCTCCGGGTACCCGTGGGGCGCCAGGGGATGAGCGGACGCCCGGGAATCACCCGGACGGCCGAGCTCCCGGGACCCCGCGGCGCCGTCCTCCGACCCGCCGCATAAGGTGGCGATCATGGAAACGGAAGATCGGAATCCGCACACCCGGCCGGGTCCGTGGGAGCGCTTCCGGCGGTCCCCCTTCCTGCCGGCCACCGTGCTCATCCTCATCATCGCGGCGGCGGCCGGGCTGTTCGCCGGTTCGTACACCTACGCCATGGCCAACCCCACCCCGCACCACATCCCCACCGCCGTCACCGGGGTACCCACCTCGGACGTCAAGCGGGTGGAGTTCGTGCAGGGCATGGAACGCGCCCTGGACGCCTCGCTCGAACTCCGCCACTACGACACCTACGCCGAGGCCCGGCGGGCGGTGGAGGAACAGAAGGTGTACGCGATCCTCCGCCCGCGACCACGCGGCGCCGCGCTGGACGTCTCGGGCGCCTCCGGCGCCACCGTCGCCCAACTGCTGAGCGAGACCGCGCCGAAGGTGGGAGACGCCATCGGGGTCCGGGTGACCGTCACCGACGTCAACCCGCTGCAGCCCGGCGACCCGCGCGGGCTGGCCCTCTTCTACATCACGCTCGCGGCGGTGATCCTCGGTTTCGTCGGGGCCATCCAGCTCAGCGTCCACGCCCGCTCCCTCAACCCGGCCGAGCGCGTCGCCTTCACCATCGCCTACTCGGCCCTCGGCAGCTTCGCCATCGCCGCGGTGGTGGACTGGGGCCTGGGCGCCCTGCGCCTCCCCTTCGGCGAGTCGTGGTTCATCCTGGGCCTGACCATGTTCACCACCGGCATGGTCTTCACGATGTTCAATACGTTGTTCGGCCGCTGGGCGATGATCCCGACGTGGGGCCTCATGGTCCTGCTCGGCAACCCCTCCTCCGGCGGCGCCGTCTCCTGGCCCCTCCTCCCCTCCCCCCTCGGCGAGATCGGCCGCTGGCTCCCACCCGGCGCCTCGGTCAACGCCCAGCACGCGGCCGTCTACTTCCGCGGCCACCAGCAGCTCTTCCCGTTCGCCGTACTGGCCGTCTGGGCGGCCGTCTCCACCGCCGTCTTCTGGATCTGGCGCCACCGCCACCCGGGCGGCCGCGAAATCGGCGACCGGCTGACGGAGCGGTCAGGAGACTGACGCAGCCTGTCCGTCAACCGTCCGCGCCGCGAAGCTCCCGGCCGGGAGCAGAGCGGGCGGGCCGGCCGCCTCCGGTGCGTCCGCCCGTCACACCGCCCCGCCCCTCCACGCCTCACAGCGGGAAGCGCGTCCGATGCGCCCCCGGTGTGTGTCCGAAAGCGCGGCGGAAGACGTCGATGAAGGCGCTGCTCGACGCCCAGCCGCAGCGGTGGGCGACGGTGGAGACCGAGGCGCCCTCGGCCAGCAGGCGCAGGGCGTGGTGGAGCCGGAGCTGGGTGCGCCATTGGGGGAAGCTCATGCCGAGTTCGGTACGGCGGGTGAGCGTGCGGTCGCTCACGCCTGCCTCGGCTCCCAGTTGGGCGAGGGTGCGGGGGTCGGCCGGGTCGGCGTGGAGGGCCGCGCAGACCGCGGCCAGCCGGGGGTCGCGGGCGGTGGGTACGTGCAGGGGCTGTTCGTCGGAGTGGTGGAGCTCGTCGAGGAGGACGGCCCGCAGGCGGAGGCGTTCGGCGGTGGGGTCGGCGGGGCGGGCGGTGTAGGCGATGATCAGCTCGCGGAGCAGCGGTCCGACGCCGATGACCGCCGGCCGGTCCAGGGAGAGCGGGTTGTCGGTCACCGGCAGGCCGACGAGGTGCAGTTCGGTCTCGCCGTACGCGCGGTGCTGGTGGACGGTGCCGGCGGGGACCCAGATGGCGCGGTTGCCCGGGGCGATCCAGCTGCCCGCGTCCGTGGTGACGGACAGCACGCCGCGGCCGGCGTAGACGATCTGGTGCTCGTCGTGCCGGTGGGCGTCGACCCCCGCCCCGGCGGGCAGCGGGCGGTGGCCGGTGGCCGCGCGCGGGGTGTAGCGGATGCCGGGTTCTCCCGCGTTCACGATTTCGTCCGGGTGCCCGGCGTCGTCTGTACGCCCGGTGTTATCCGATTTCCCTGTGTTGCCCGCGTGGCCGGCGGTCTCCGTACTCCCGGTACTTCTCGCGCCCTCTGCCTTTCCCGCGTGTGCCGGGGTTCTCGGCGGTCGTGTCGTCGGCACACCGCCCTCCCTTCTGGTCCAGACCTATTGACGAGCGCCGCGGACGCTCCTACCTTCCTGTCACCCCACTCCCACCCCCCACGCCAGGGAGCGAACGTGACCCCTCGGACCCTTGGGACGGTACGCCTGTCGGCCACCGTCCTGGCCATGGCCTGTGCCCTGCAACTGCCGGCCGCCGCGGCCCCGCCCGGCGGCTCCGACCCGGAGGTCTGCGCCGTCAAGCCCAAGCCCGCGGGCAAGGTTCTCCAGGGGTACTGGGAGAACTGGGACGGCGCGGCCAACGGCGTCCACCCGCCGCTCGGCTGGATCCCGGTGACCGACGACCGCATCCGCGCCCACGGCTACAACGTGGTCAACGCGGCGTTCCCCGTCATCCGTTCCGACGGCACGGCACTGTGGGAGGACGGGATGGACGCCACGGTGAAGGTGCCGACGCCGGCGGAAATGTGCCGGGCGAAGGCGGCCGGGGCGACGGTGCTGATGTCGATCGGCGGGGCGGCGGCCGGCATCGACCTCAACTCGTCGGCGGTGGCCGACCGGTTCGTCGACACGGTGGTGCCGATCCTGAAGAAGTACAACTTCGACGGCATCGACATCGACATCGAGACGGGCCTCACCGGCAGCGGGGACGTCAACCGACCCTCCGTCTCCCAGGCCAACCTCATCCGGATCATCGACGGCGTACTGGCCCGGATGCCCGACGGTTTCGGGCTGACGATGGCGCCCGAGACGGCGTACGTCACCGGCGGCAGCGTGACGTACGGCTCCATCTGGGGCGCCTATCTGCCGATCGTGAAGAAGTACGCGGACAACGGCCGGCTGTGGTGGCTCAACATGCAGTACTACAACGGGAACATGTACGGGTGCTCCGGCGACTCCTACTCCGCCGGCACCGTACAGGGGTTCACCGCCCAGACCGACTGCCTCGACCGGGGCCTGGTCGTCCAGGGCACCACCATCAAGGTGCCTTACGACAAGCAGGTCCCCGGCCTTCCGGCGCAGCCGGGTGCCGGGGGCGGCTATATGACGCCCGGTCAGGTCGCTCAGGTATGGCGCCAGTACGGCGGGCGGCTCAAAGGGCTGATGACCTGGTCCGTCAACTGGGACGGGTCGAAGGGGTGGACTTTCGGAGACAATGTCAAGTCGTTGCAGGGTCGTTGACGCCCGTGAGGCACCCGCCCGGCACCGTGAGGCCGCTTGAGACACCGTGAGGCGCGCTTGAGGCTCCGTGAGGCCGCGGTCCGGACGGTTCAGCCGTGGTCCGCCGTCAGCGGGGGGCGTTCCCGCCACATCGCCACCATCGGCTCCAGCGTCGGCCCGAGCTCGGGCATGCGCGGGACGACGCTCAGCGCCGACACCACCTGGAGCAGCCGCGCCCCCTCCATCACCTCCAGCAGCGCGCGGTCGACGCGGACGCCGCCCGCGCGTTCGTACGCCTCGACGCCGAGCGGGCCGACGAGGGTCAGGTCCCACTCGACGGGACCGAGCGTGACGTCCTCGAAGTCGCCGAACCGGTGGCCCTCGGCGGTGCGCAGGACGTTGTAGGCCGGGGAGTCGCCGTGCAGCGCCTGGAGGCGGGTGCCCGGGAAGCGGGCGGGCAGGTCCCGGACCAGGGTCTCCAGGGCGGCGTACTCCCCCTCGGCGCGGTCGAGGTCGGCCGTCGTGAGGGTCTGCGGGGCCTCGCGCAGCGCTTCCAGCGCGGAGCCGATCGCCGGGACGAGCGGGGCGAGGACGGGAAGGTCGCCGGGGTAGTCGGCGAGGTGGCGGTGCAACTCGGCGGTCCAGCCGGTCTGTTCCGCGAATCGCGCCTGCAGGGCCTCGGCGTCGTCCTGCGGGAGGTCGGCGAGGCGGTCGGTCTCGGTGACGAACTCCCAGAAGGTGAGCGACGTCCCGTCGATCTCCACGGGTTCGCGGGGCACCAGCGGGCTGGGGCCGACGACGGGGACGCCCCGGTCGGCGAGCCAGCCGGTCACCGCCAGTTCCCGCCGCTGCTTGGCCTCCAACTCGTCGAACGGGGTGCGGGCCAGGGACGGAACGCGTACCACCACGGGGGTCGGCGCCAGGTGCACCAGGACGTTGAAGACGTCGTGCAGGACGCGGGGTTCGTCCACGCGGAGGCCGAGCCGGCGGCCGGCCCGGGTCGCGAGGTCCACGGCGCGCCGGGCGCGGTCGCTGAGGGCGGTGTGGTCGGGGAATCGCGGGTTCGCCATGGAAACGATCTTGCCTGGCCGGTGTCCGGGTTGTCGACGCCTTTCCGGTCCGGACGCGGCTCAGGCCGCCGCGTCCCGCCGTCTCCAGGCCAGGACGAGGTGGGCGCCCATGCCCAGCACCAGGCCCCAGAACGCGGATCCGATACCGAAGAGGGTGACGCCGGACGCCGTGGCCAGGAAGGTCACCAGGGCCGCCTCCCGGTCCGCGGCGTCCTGGACGGCGCCGGTCAGACCGCCGGACAGGGCCCCGAGGAGGGCGACTCCGGCGACCGCGGCCACCAGCTCCTTGGGCAGCCCGGCGAAGAACACCACGAGCGTCGCCCCGAAGACGCCGATGAGGAGGTAGAAGACTCCGCAAGCGACGCCCGCGACGTAGCGTCGGCGCGGGTCGCGGTGGGCCTCCGGGCCGGTGCAGATGGCGGCGGTGATGGCCGCGAGGTTGACGGCGTGCGAGCCGAAGGGGGCGAGCAGGGTGGAGACCGCGCCGGTCGCGCCGATGAGCAGGCGGTCGTCGGGCCGGTAGCCGGAGGCGGTGAGGACGGCCATGCCGGGGGCGTTCTGCGAGGCGAGGGTCGCGAGGGTCAGGGGTACGGCGATGCCGATGAGGGAGGCGAGGGAGAAGTGCGGCGCGGTCAGTACCGGCCGGGCGAACTCGATCCCGTCCAGGCGCACGTTCAGCCGGGAGTCGGCGGCGGCGCAGACCACGCCGGCCGCCAGCGCCGCGAGGACGGCGTAGCGCGGCAGCCACCGTTTGGCGAGGAGGTAGGCGAGGAGGACGGACCCGGCGACGAGCGGCGCGGTCTTCAGGGAGGTGAACACCCCGGTGCCGAACGGGAAGAGGATGCCGGCGAGCATCGCCGAGACGACGGCGGCCGGCACCC
Organism: Streptomyces sp. URMC 126; assembly: GCF_051386555.1. Classification (NCBI taxonomy): domain Bacteria; kingdom Bacillati; phylum Actinomycetota; class Actinomycetes; order Kitasatosporales; family Streptomycetaceae; genus Streptomyces; species Streptomyces sp. URMC 126. The sequence continues at coordinate 38,013 of NZ_JBPQTX010000017.1, read as the reverse complement.
GGCGTATGAGCCGGCCGAACACGCCGGTGAGCCCGGCCACGGTGATGGCGACCCCGCTGACCAGGAACGCCCCGATCGCCTCCGGGTAGGAGTAGGCGCCCAGTCCGGTCACCAGGAGCGCCGCGCCGGGCGTGGACCAGGCGGTGATCACGGGCATCCGGGTCCACAGGCTCAGCCCGAGGCAGGTGAGGCCGCTGCCGAGGGAGATCGCCCAGACCCAGGAGCCGGTCCGCGCGGTGTCCAGCCCGCCGGCCCGGGCCGCGGTGAGGACGATGGCCAAGGGGCCCGAGTACGACACCACGACGGCCACCAGCCCGGCGAGCACGGCGGAGAGGGAGGCGTCGCGGAGGAGGCGCGGGCGGTCGGGTGGTGCCGCCCCGGGCGGGTGGTGGGACGTCTCGTCCGGGGTGGCGGCGGGATCGGTGGGGCGGCTGGTGCCGGCGGTCATGGGGGCCTCTTCTCTCACGGGGCCCCGACGGTATAGCGCTGCCGATCAAGCTTCCACCCTGTTCTGTGGGGGCGGGGGCGGGAGCGGGTGGCTGCCCGTTCCCGCCCCCGTACGCGCGCGCCGCTCCCGGCGCCCGTCAGAACTCGTCGGTGGTGTGCGGGAGATACGCGGTGCGCAGCGCCGCGTCGAGCCGTTCGGCCGCTCCCGGGGTGTGTTCGGCGACGAGGCCGGCCCGGACGAGGTGGCGGAGTTCGGTGCCGCCGAGGTAGCAGGCGGCGAGGTCCCTGACGTCGAGGGAGAGGTCGGGGGCGGCGTCGGTGCGGGTGACGGTGGCGCCGTCCGGGCCCGCGGTGAGGCGGTGGCGTCCGGCGTTGGCGGGCAGGTCGGCGTCGGTGAGGTCCAGGACGGTGTCGCAGGGCGCGGACCAGGCGCGTCCCTCCAGCGCGGCGGGCACGTCGAGCAGGCGGAGCCACAGTCCCGGTGCCGACTTGACGACGCGTACTTGGTCGCGGTCGGCGGCGAAGTACAGCAGCGGGTCGTCGAGGGGGCGACCCCAGGCCCGTACCTTGTCGGTGAGGTCGATGGAGGCGAGGTAGCGCCAGAGGGCGGCGGCGGCCGCCGGGTCGTCGGCCTCCAGCTCCGCGAGGGCGACGGTGTCGCCGCCGGTGCGGTAGACGGCGTATCCGACGGGGTCTCGGGGGTCGTCGCCGACGGTCACCACGCGGGGCGGGCTCAGGGAGGGGTCGTCCTCCTCGGTCTCCGGGAGGATGTGCGTACGCCACCAGGCGTCGTCGCGCGCCAGGCGTCCGGCCCTGGCCGCCCGCGCGGCGGCGTGCAGGCGGCCGACGACGGCGGGTGCGTCCTCGGGGGCGAGGAGGCGCAGGGGCAGGCCGGCGGGTTCGACGCGCAGGTCCAGTGGCTTGGCGGCGTCGATCTCGACACCGTGGACGTGGGTGGCGGCGCCGAATCCGAAGCGGCCGTAGAGGCCGGCGTCGGCGGCCCAGAGGGCGGCGAGCGGCTGCCCGTGAGCGGCGCAGCGGCGCCAGAGTTCGGCGAGCATGCCGCGCAGGACGCCGCGCCGGCGGTGCGTGGGGGCGACGGAGACGAAGGTCACGCCGGCGCAGGGCAGTTCGCCGCCGGGTACGGACGGGGTGAGCGCGTGGGCGGCCACCATGCCGATCAGCCGGTCCTCGTCGTAGGCGCCGACGCGTTCGCAGGCGAGGAGCCGCGTGCGGTGGCGCTCGCGCCGGTCCTCCTGGTCGTCCAGCAGGAAGACGAGGTAGGTGAGGTCGAGGGCGCGGTCCAGGTCCTTCTCGGGGATCGTCCGGTACTCCAGAGAGGTCATGATCGACACGCTAGCCCGTCAACTCCCCTTCGGTCACCCGGAATTGACAGGTGGGGACGGATTTTCGGCCCCGCGCGCCGAAGTGGCCGGACCCGATGAAACGCAAGGTCAATTTAGGTTAGGCTTTCCTAAGTTTCAAGGGGTCGTCTTCCGACGCCCACCCCCCAGGAGACAGGAGAGGTGCCACCGTGACCACGGCGTCCCGCCAGGAGGTCCGTCCCCGGGTCCTCGCGCCCGCCCGCGTACGGGCCGCCGGCCCCGCCGACGCGGCCGCGCTCCACGCCCTGTCCGAGCCGTTCATGCGCTCGGGGGCCCTGCGCCGCCGGACGCCCGCCCTGTACGCGGCGACGGCGCGGCAGTTCCTCGTCGCCGAGGGCGTGGACGGCGTCCTGGAGGGGTGCGTGGCCCTGCGCCTCTGCCCCGGCGACGACGGGACCGCGCTCCAGGCCGTCCTGCACAACTTCTGCGTCCGCCCCGACCGGCAGCGGCGCGGGGTGGGGTCACGGCTGCTGACGGCCCTGCTGGCGGAGGCCGCCGCGCATTCCGTGACCGAGGTGTTCGCGGCGACGACGGGGGACGGACGGTCGTTCGTCCGGAGCGGCTTCCTGGAGACGGACGCCTCCCTGGCCCCGCGCTCCTGGGCCGCGGCGCTGGACCCGGCCCGGGGGTCGCGGATCTTCGTCCGGCCGGTGGTATGACGGACGGGCGGGGCCGGCACTCCCGCCGGCCCCGCCCCCCCCCCGTCCTCCCCCCGTCCACTCACCCAAGCCCGGTCCGTCCCAGCCCGGTCCGTCCGGCCCGGCCCGGCTCGGCCGAACCGGGCCGGACGTACGCCACCCGCGCTCAGCCCTGCCCGGACCGCCACTGCCGGGCCAGCACCCACACCAGGTAGCAGCCGCCGACGACGCCCGTGAGCACCCCGACGGGCAACTGCGTCGGCGCCAGCATCCGCTGCGCGGCGATGTCGCTGAGCGCCAGCAGCAGGGCGCCCATCACCGTGGACGGGAGCAGGTTGGGCCCGGTGGCCCGGGTGAGCCGACGGACGACCTGCGGGGCGACGAGGGCGACGAACGGGACGGGCCCGGCGACGGCCGTCGAGAGCGCCGTCAGCCCGACGCCCGCGGCGAGGGCGCCGGAGGCGACGCGCTGGACGGGCACCCCGAGCGCGGCGGCCGTGTCCTCGCCCATCTCCAGCATCCGCAGCGGCCGGCCGAGCAGGACGGCCGCGGGGCCGAAGACGGCCAGTGTCGCCACCATCGTCCAGACGTGCTCCCAGCCGCGGCCGTTGAGGCTGCCGGTGAGCCAGACCTGGGCGCTCTGCGCGTCGTTGAAGGAGGCCCGCGCGATCAGGTAGGCGTTGGCGGCGGTGAGCAGCGAGCTGACGCCGATGCCCACGAGGATCAGCCGGTAGCCGCCCGCGCCGCCCCGCCAGGCGAGCAGGTACACGGCCACGCTGGTGACCGCGCAGCCGACGACCGAGCCGACGGCGACGGAGGCCGCGCCGGCGCCCAGTACCAGGATGGTGACGAGGGCGCCGGTGGCGGAGCCCACCGTGAAGCCGATGACGTCGGGGCTGCCCAGCGGGTTGCGGGCGACCGTCTGGAAGAGGGCGCCGGACAGGCCGAGGGCGGCGCCCACCAGCAGGGCGGTCAGCAGCCGGGGCAGCCGCAGCTCCCCCACGATGTAGTCCGCGCCGGGTACGTTCTCGCCGGTCAGGACCTTCAGCACGTCGCCCACGGGGACGTGGAAGTCGCCCGTGGTCAGCGTCCAGACGCCGACGGCGGCGGCGGCCAGGGCGAGGAGGGCGCCGACGGCGGTGGCGCGCGGGTCCCAGCGCACCGACAGGGGCCTGCCGGGCCCCGGCAGGCGCAGGGCGCGCGGCCGGTGCCGCGCGGGCGTGCTGCTGCTGGTCACAGTTGGGCGATCCTCTTGCGGCGGACGAGGGCGATGAACAGGGGTGCTCCGAGGAACGCGGTGACCACGCCGGCCTCCAGTTCCTCGTTGCTCAGCACGACGCGGCCGACGATGTCGGCGGCGAGCAGCAGGGCCGCGGCGAGGACGGCGCTGTAGGGCAGCAGCCAGCGCTGGTCGGGGCCGGTGATCAGCCGGGCGATGTGCGGAACGGCCAGGCCGACGAAGGCGATCGGGCCGACGGCGGCGGTGGCCGCCCCGCACAGCAGGGTGATCGCCGTGATGGTGGCGAACTGGGTGCGGCCGGGGTGGGCGCCCAGCGAGCGGGCGGTGTCCTCGCCGAGGGCGATGGCGTTGAGCGGCCGGGCCAGCAGGGCGGCCAGCACGGCGCCGACGCCCAGGAAGGGCAGCATCTGGACGAGGACGGAGCTCGACTGGCCCGCCAGCGTGCCGATCTGCCAGAACCGGAACCGGTTGAGGCTGAGCGGGTCCAGCAGGATCAGCCCGTTGACGACGGCCGTGAGCACGGCGGAGATCGCCGTGCCCGCGAGCGCCAGCCGGACGGGCGTGGCGCGCGACCGGCCGCGGGTGCCCAGCAGGTAGACGGCGGCCGCGGCCAGTGCCGCGCCGAGGAGGGCGGCCCAGACGTAGGCGGAGAAGTCGCCGAGGTCGAGCAGGGCGGTGGAGCCCGCGACGGCGGCGGCCGCGCCCGCGTTGACGCCCAGCAGGCCGGGGTCGGCCAGCGGGTTGCGGGTGAGGGCCTGCATCAGGGCCCCGGCCAGGCCGAGCGACGCGCCGATGACGATGCCGAACAGGCTGCGCGGCAGCCGGGAGGTGCGGACGACGATCCAGTCGTCGCTGCCGGGGTCGCGGTGCAGCAGGGCGTGCACGACGTCGCCGGGCGGGATGCTCTTGGCGCCGATGCCGAGGCCCAGCACGGCGAGCACCACCACGAGGGCGGCACAGGCCAGCAGCCCGGCGGCGCGCCGGGCGTGCCAGGCGCGGCCGGGCCGGGGCCGTGCGGGAGCGGGGACGGGGGGCCCGGTGACGGCCGGGGCGGTCGTGCTCACGCGTGCTCGTGCTCTTCGTCCTCGTGGTGGTCGTGGTTCTCCACGCCGCGCTTCCAGTAACCGTCCACGTCCACCTGCTCCTTGGCCATGCCGAGTTCGCGGCGCAGGTAGCGGCGGATGGGCTTGAGGGAGGTCGCCTCGCCGGCGACCCAGGCGAAGCCGAGGCCGTCGGTGGGCAGATCGGCGGCGCGGATGGCGCGCTCGATGAGGTCGCTGTGGCCGGCCGGGGTGGAGCCGCGGTGCAGCCAGGTCAGCGAGAGGTCGGTGGCGGTGCGGAAGGTCTGCTCGTCCTCCGGGCCGGGGACCTCGGCGAAGGCGATGACGCGGACGCCGGCGGGCAGCTTCTCCAGCCAGCGGGCGAGGGCCGGCAGGGCGGTCTCCTCGGCGGCCAGCAGGTACCAGTCGTGGACCATCGGCAGCACCTCGGAGCCGCGCGGGCCGAGGACGCCGAGCCGCATGCCGGGCCGGGCCCGCTCGGCCCAGGTGGAGCCGACGCCGCTGCCGTGCAGGACCATGTCGACGTCCAGCTCGCGGGCGTGCGGGCGGTAGTGACGGACCGTGTAGTCCCGGGTGATCGGCTCGACCGGGGCGTCCATCCAGGTGTCGTTCACGACGACCGGCTCGACGGGGAGTTCGGCGCCCTCGTGGGCGAAGCAGAGCTTCACGTGGTCGGTGGGCGACTGCTCGCAGAAGCCGTCGAGCTCGGGGCCGCCGAGGGTGACGCGTACGGTGGAGGGGGTGATCCGGTCGACCTTCCGCACTTCCAGCAAGCGGTACTTGAGGGGGTGGCGGACGATGCGCATGCGCGGGAGCAGCGTGTCGGTGGTCATCGATCATCCCTATCCGGTCGGGTACGGCGGGGCCGGAGCCGGGACCGCCGCGGCCCCCGGCGCGTGACACACCGGGGGCCGACGGGGTCGGCTCGTCGGTCGGGCCAACCTCCCCGACCGAGGTTAGGCTACCCTAACTCAGATCATGAGCTGTGCGCCATCCGCCCGGCCACCCGGCCCTGTTCGAGCCGGATCACCCGCGGCAGCCGCGCGATGGTGGCCGGGCGGTGGGCGATGACGATGAGGGTCCGCGCCTCGCTCATCCCGTCCAGGGCGTGCTCCAGCCGGGCCGCCGTCACGGGGTCGATGTCGGCGGTTGCCTCGTCGAGGACGAGCACCGCCGGGTCGGCGAGCGCCGCCCGCAGCAGGCCGACGATCTGCCGCTCCCCCGCCGACAGCCGCTCGCCGCGCACGCCCACCTCGGCGTCCAGGCCGCCCAGGTCGCGCAGCCAGTCCTCCAGGCCGAGCTCGCGGACGGCCCGTTCCATGGCGGCGCGGTCCGGGGCGCTGTGCACCAGCTCCAGGTTGCGGGCGATGGTGCCGGTCACCATGCGGACCTCCTGGGGCACCAGGACGACGCGGCGGCGCAGTTCGGCCTCGGACAGCTCCCGCAGGTCCGTCCCGGCGAACGTGACGGCTCCCCGGTCGGGGGTGTAGAGCCCGCAGAGCAGCTTGGACAGGGTGGTCTTGCCGGAGCCCGTCTCGCCGACGACGCCGACGCGGTCGCCGGCGGGGAACGTCAGGGAGACGTCGCTGAGCACCCGGGTGCCGTCCTGGTACCCGTACTCCACGCCTTCGCAGCGCAGTTCGCCGCGCAGCGGCAGATCGGCCGCGCTCGCGGCGGCGGGGGCGGCGGGCTTGACGCGTTCGGTGGCGGCGAGCAGGTCGAGCAGCCGGGCCAGGCCGGTGCGCGCGGTCTGCACATGGCCGACGAGCTGGGAGAGGTCGGAGAAGGAGTCGAACAGGTTGCGGCTGGCGAGGACGAAGGTGACGACGGTGCCGATGGTGATGACATGGTGCGATGCCTGCCAGCCGCCGAAGAGGAGCAGGGCGACGAGGGCGACGCCCTCGATGAGGCTCACCAGGTCGATGCGGTTCTCCACCCGGATCGCCCGGCGGGCGGCGGTGACCGCCACCTCGTTCTCCCGCCCGAAGCGGCGCATCCAGCCCGGCAGTCCGCCGGCGGTCTGCAGCGCCTCCCGGACGGTGAGGGTCTCGCTGAACGTGGCCGCGACGGTGGCCTCGGCGGTCGCCTTCCCGCCGAACGCGGCGGACGCGTCCCGCTGGAACCAGCGCATCGCCAGGAGCGCCGGCGGGACGAACACGACGAGCTGCACCAGGGCGAGCTGCCACGAGTAGACGAACAGCAGGCACAGCGTGAAGACCAGGGTGGCCGTGGCGGACACCAGGTTCCGCAGGTGCATCCGGACGAACGCGGCCAGCGCGGCCACCTCGCCGGTGGTGCGGCGCAGGAGCTCGCCGGTGCGGTGCGACTCCAGGAACCGCAGGGGCGCCGACGCCAGGTTGGCGACGGACCGTTCGCGCAGGCTGCGGACGACGTTCTCGCCGGCCTTGGCGAGCAGCAGCTCGCCGGAGCGGGCGAGGCCGAGCTGGACGACGGCGAGGGCGACCAGCGCCCCGGCGGCGACCAGCAGTCCGGTGCGGTCATAGTCGTGCAGGGCGTCGGTGGCGCGGCCGACCAGCGGGGCGACGGCGACCAGGGCGGCGGAGTCGGCGAGGCCCACCGCGACGGCGGTGATCAGGGCCCGCCGGTGGGGGCGGAGGTGGGGGGCGGCCCGGCGCAGGATGTGGCGCTCGTCGGGCCGGTCGTCGAGCAGGATCGGCTCAGCCACGGTCGGCCTCCTGGTGCGCGGCGGACAGGGCGGGCACGGGGGATGTCGCTCCGGTTTCAGGGGACTTCGCTGGTGTCGCGGGGGGCTTGACTCCGGCTGCCGGAGCGGCCTCCCGGTCGGCGAGGGTGACGACCCGGTCGGCGGCTTCCAGGACGGCGGTGCGGTGGGTCGCGAAGAGCACCGTGCGCCCCTCGGCCCAGCTCCGGAGCCGCTTCAGGACCAGGGCCTCGGTGGTGGTGTCGAGGGCGGAGGTGCAGTCGTCCAGCACCAGTACCTCGGGGTCGCCGAGCAGCCCGCGGGCCAGGGCCAGGCGCTGGATCTGGCCGCCGGACAGAGCGGTTCCGCTCTCGCCGAGGGGGGTGTCGTAGCCGTCGGGCATGGCGGCGATCTGGTCGTGCACGCAGGCCGTCTCGCAGGCGGCGCGCAGCGCCTCGTCGGACAGGTCGCGGCCGAGCCGCAGGTTCTCGGCGACGGTCCCGGACAGCAGCAGCGGCCGCTGGGCCACGTAGCCGATCCGGCGGCGTACGTCGTCGAGGGCGGCGTCGCGCAGGTCCACGCCGCCGTAGCGGACGGTGCCGGTGGCCGGGTCGTCCAGCCGGGCGGGCAGCCGCAGCAGGGTGCTCTTGCCGGAGCCGGTGGATCCCTGGACGGCCACGAACTCGCCGCGCCGGACGGTCAGGTCGAGCGGGGCGAGGACGGTGACGCCGTCGCGGACGGCGCTGACCCCGCTCAGCTCCAGATCCCCGCCGGAGGCGAGGGCGACCGGCTCGGCCGGGTCGGTGACGGTGGCGGTGAGGGACAGCGCCTCCTCGATCCGGGCGGCGGCGACGTCGGCCTGGCCGCGTTCGAGGAGCCGCTGGACGAGGACGCGGGTGGCCAGGGTGACGGTGGCCATCCACGAGGTGAAGGCGACCAGCCCGCCGATGGTCAGCCGGTGGTCGAGGACGGCGAGGCCGCCGACGCCCACGCCGACCGCGACGGCCAGCCGGGGCACGAAGGGCGCGACGGCCGCCCAGTTCGCCTCGATGCGCGCGGCCTTGACGGTCTTGTCGGTGACGACCGCGCTGGCGGTGTCGTGCCGGTCCAGCAGCGGCCGGTGGCCGCCGGTGCCGCGTAGCCCGGTGCCGACCTGGAGCAGGTCGGCGACGGCCTCGGCCCGTTCGCCGTGCGCGCCGGACAACTCGTCGCTGGCGGCGCCGAAGCGGCGCGGGAAGTACAGGTTGACCCAGGTGAGGAAGGGCAGCATGCCCACCGTCACCAGCAGCAGGACGGGGTCCAGCGCGGCCAGACCGGGCAGCACGACGACGAACGTGGTGGCCAGCACCACCCACACGGCGAGGCCGTGCACCCACTCGCGGACCATGTCCGTGTCCCGGGTGGCGCGCATGGCCAGGTCGCCGTGGCCGCGTTCGGCGAGGGCGGCCCGGTCGAGGCCGGCCAGCCGGCCGAGCAGCCGCGACCGCAGGTCGGCGCCGACCCGCGCGTCGGTGGTGCTCGCCCAGTACTGCCAGCCGTAGAGCCCGGCGAACTGTACGCAGGCGGCGAGCGCGGTGGCGCCGGACCAGAGCAGCAGGGCCCGGTCGTCGTCCTTTTGGATGCCGTCGTCCAGCGCCCGCTGGACGCACCACGGGACGGCGAGCAGCGCGACCTGGCGGACGCACGCGGAGATCATCCCGGCGAACAGCGTGGCCCGGTGCGGGCGCAGCGAGTCGCGCAGCAGCCGGCGGGCGCGGCGGCGCCGCTCGGCGGGGAGGCTCTTCGGGTCGTCGTCCTCAAGCCCGTCGGTGCCGGCGGGTTCGGCCGCACCGGCCGGTTCGGCGGCCTCGGCCGGTTGGTCCCCGGCGGCCGGGACGGTGCCCGACGGGCCGGTGGCAAGCGCCCGTTCGTCGGTGGGAGCCCGGTCCTTCGCGGGCTCGGCGGCCGGCCGGTCGCCCGGTGGCCGGTCGGCGTGGCCGGGGTGGTGCTCCGGCTTGGCGGGGTGGGTGCTCACGACGTCAGGTATCCGATCCGAGGGGTGGTTCGACCGCGCGGTCCGGCCGGGACGACCGGTCCGGACCGCGCGGGGCGGGGGCGGGGGTCCGGGTCAGGACCGCGCGGCGAGACTGGCGGGGCGCATGTCCGTCCAGTTCGCGTCCACGTACTCGGTGCAGCCCTGGAGGCTGTCCTCGCCGTGGACGACGGTCCAGCCGGCGGGGACCTCGGCGAACACCGGCCACAGCGAGTGCTGGTTCTCGGCGTTGACGAGGACGTAGTAGCGGGCGTCGTTGTCCTCGAAGGGGTTGGTGGCGCTCATCTGTGGTGCTCCTAGGTGAAGTGGAGGGGGACGTTCAAGAATTGTCGGTGGTCTGGGGTGGCTCAGGAAGAGGCTGCCGCGTTCTCCGGGTTCTCGGGGTCCTCGGGGTTCTCGGGAGCCTCTTCGCCGGACCGGGCGGCGAGGAGGGCCGCGAGCTCGGCGACGGTGGGCCGGGCCAGCAGGTCGGCGACGGTCAGCCGGGTGCCGAACGCGTCGCGGACGCCGTGCAGCAGGGACATCAGCAGCAGCGAGTGGCCGCCGAGGTCGAAGAAGCCGTCGTCGACGCCGACGTCGGGCAGTCCGAGCACCTCGGCGAAGACGTTACACAGCGTCTTCTCCACGGCGTCGCGCGGGGCCCGCCCGGTGCCGCCCACGGCCGTGTCGGCGGCGGTGGGCGCGGGCAGGGCCTTGCGGTCGAGTTTGCCGTTGACGGTCAGCGGCAGGGCGTCGAGGACGACGAACGCCGACGGGACCATGTACTCCGGCAGCCGGGCGGCCAGCGCCCGGCGGAGGTCCGCGACGTCCACGGCGCCGGAGGCGGCGGGGACGAGGTAGGCGGCCAGGCGCTTGACGCCGGGGACGTCCTCGCGGACCACGACGGCGGCCTGCGCCACCGCGTCGTCGGCGGTCAGCGCGTCCTCGATCTCGCCGGGTTCGACGCGGTAGCCGCGGATCTTGACCTGGTCGTCGACGCGGCCGAGGAAGTCCAGCAGCCCGTCCTGCCGCCACCGCACCACATCACCCGTGCGGTACATCCGCGCACCCGGCTCCCCGAACGGATCCGCCACGAAACGGCCGGCGGTGAGGCCGGGGCGGTCGAGGTAGCCCCGGGCGAGACCGACGCCGGAGACGTAGAGCTCGCCGGGGACGCCGACCGGGACGGGCCGCAGGTGGGCGTCGAGGACGTGCGCGCGGGTGTTCCAGATCGGACGGCCGACGGTCGCCGTGTCGCTGTCCAGCGTGCCGCCGCCGAGCGTGTTGATCGTGTACTCGGTCGGTCCGTACAGGTTGTAGCCCATCACGCCGGGCGTCTCGCGCAGCCGCGTCCACAGGGATTCGGCCACGGCCTCGCCGCCCAGCAGGACCAGCGCCGGCCGGTGCCGGTCCTCGTCCAGCAGTCCGCACTCGACGAGGGCCTGGGCGTACGAGGGCGTCACATTGATGACGTCCACCGCGTGCTCGGCACAGTACGCCGCCAGCCCCTCCGCGTCCCGCCGCAGCGACTCGTCCAGGACATGCACCTCATGCCCCTCCACCAGCCACAGCAACTCCTCCCACGACATGTCGAAGGAGAACGACACCGTGTGCGCGATCCGCAACCGCCGCCCACCCGCCGCAGCCACCACCGGCTCGAAAATCGCCTCCCGGTGATTGAGCTGCATATTCGTCAGACCCCGGTACGGCGTCACCACACCCTTCGGCCGACCCGTCGACCCCGACGTGAAAATGACGTACGCCGCCGCGTCGAGATCGACGTCCGCGTCCACCGGGCCGACCGGGAAGCCGGCCAGTTCCTCGGCGACGGACGGATCGTCCAGTTCGACGACCGGGACGCCGTGCACGTCCGGCATCCGGTCGCGGGCGGTCGAGTCGGTCAGGAGGACGACCGGGCGGGTCTCGGCGACCATGTAGGCGAGCCGGTCCACCGGGTAGTCGAGCTCCAGCGGCAGATAGGCGGCGCCGGCGCGCAGGACCGCGAACAGCGCCGCGACCATCTCCAGCGACCGGGGCAGCCCGAGGGCGACCACCCGCTCGGGGCCGGCGCCCCGGGCCAGCAGCAGCCGTGCCAGGCGGTCGACTTCGGCGTCCAGCTCGGCGAACGTCCACACCCGCTCGCCGGCGACGAGCGCCACCTCGTCCGGCACGGTCGCGGCGCGCTCGGCCAGCAGCTCCGCCACCGACTTCTCCGGCAGCTCCCGGTCCGTCGCCGCCCACTCCCCCAGGACCAGGCCGCGCTCCCGCCCGGTCAGCACGTCCAGGGTGCCGACGCGGCGGTGCGGGTCCTCGGCGATCTGGGCGAGGAGCGAGAGGAGGCGCTCGACGAGGGACTCGGCGGTGGCGCGGTCGTAGAGGTCGACCGCGTACTCGAAGGCGATGTCGATCTCTTCGTCGGAGGGCGTCTCCTCGAAGTTGAAGTCGAGCTCGAACTTGGCGGCGCCGAGCTCGAAGGGCAGGATCCGGCTCTCCAGCCCCAGGAGCCGGCCGGCGCGGCCGTCGTTGTTCTGGTAGCCGAGCATCACCTGGAACAGCGGGTGCCGGCCGGCCGCGCGCGGCGGGTTGAGCGCCTCGACGAGGCTGTCGAACGGCAGGTCCTGGTGGGCGAAGGCGGCCAGGTCGTTCTCGCGGACGCGGCCGAGCAGTTCGGTGAACGTCGGGTCGCCGGACAGGTCGTTGCGCAGGACGAGGGTGTTGACGAAGAAGCCCACGAGTCCGTCGAGCGCCGCGTCCGAGCGGCCCGCGACGGGCGCGCCGAGGGGGATGTCGTCCCCGGCGCCCAGCCGGTGCAGGAGCGTGGCGACGGCGGCCTGGAGCACCATGAACGTAGTGGTGCCGGTGGCCGTCGCCGCGTCGCGGAGGCCCCGGTAGACGGCGGGCGGCACCTGGGCGCGCACGGTGTCGCCGCGGTGGCCGGTGTCCCGGCCGCGCGCCCGGTCGCGGGGCAGGGCCAGCTCCTCGGGCAGGCCGTCCAGGGCCTGCCGCCAGTAGGCCGTCTGGCGGTGGTGGGCGCTGCGCTCGTCGGCCGGGTCGCCGAGCAGTTCGCGCTGCCAGAGCGTGTAGTCGGCGTACTGCACGGGCAGCGGCTCCCAGGCCGGTGCCATGCCCGCCGCGCGGGCGGTGTAGGCGGCGGTGAGGTCCTCGATGAACGGCAGCATCGACCACTCGTCGCCGGCGATGTGGTGGAAGAGGAGGACGAGGACGTGGTCCTCGGGTCCGATCTCCAGCGCCGTGACGCGCAACGGCAGTTCACGCGCGAGGTCGAAGGGGTGGCGGACGGCCGCCTCGACGTCCGCCGCCAGCGTCTCCTCCGTCGTCGTGGCGGTGTGCAGGACGCGGGCGGGGTCGGGCGTGTCCAGGATCCGCTGCACGGGCCGGCCGTCGTGCTCGCCGACGACCGTCCGGAGGCTCTCGTGGCGCCCGGTCACGTCGGCCACGGCGTGCCGCAGCGCGTCCTCGTCCAGGGGGCCGGTCACGCGGACGACGAGCGGAACGTTGTAGGTGGCACCCGCGTCGTCGAGGTTCTGGAGGTACCACATGCGCCGCTGCGCGTGCGAGAGCGGCAGCTCGGCCGGGCGGTCGCGGCGCGTCAGGGCGGGGCGGTCGCCGGCGGAACCGGACGTGCGCTCGGCGAGCGCGGCCGGGGTGGGGGCCTCGAAGAGGTCGCGGACGGCGAGGTCGGTGCCGAGCTCGCTCCGGATCCTGCTGACCAGGCGGGTGGCCAGCAGGGAGTGGCCGCCGAGGTCGAGGAAGTGGTCGTCGGGGCCCACGCCCTGGACGCCCAGGACCTCGCCGAAGAGGGCGCAGAGCCGTTCCTCGCGCTCGTTCCGGGGGGCGCGGCCGGTGCCGCTGCCGCCGAGGTCCGGGGCGGGGAGGGCCTTGCGGTCGAGCTTGCCGTTGACGGTCAGCGGCAGCGTGTCGAGGACGACGAACGCCGACGGGACCATGTACTCCGGCAGCGCCGCGGCGAGCGTCCGGCGGACGTCGGCGGTGTCGACGCCCCGCGGCCCGGCCGGGACCAGGTAGGCGGCCAGGCGCTTGACGCCGGGGGTGTCCTCGCGGACGACGACGGCGGCCTGGGCGACGGAGGGGTGCGCGGCCAGGGCGTCCTCGATCTCGCCGGGTTCGACGCGGTAGCCGCGGATCTTGACCTGGTCGTCGACGCGGCCGAGGAAGTCCAGCAGCCCGTCCTGCCGCCACCGCACCACATCACCCGTGCGGTACATCCGCGCACCCGGCTCCCCGAACGGATCCGCCACGAAACGGCCCGCCGTCAGGCCCGGGCGGTCCAGGTAGCCGCGCGCCAGGCCGACGCCCGACACGTACAGCTCGCCCGGGACGCCGACCGGCACGGGCCGCAGCCAGGCGTCGAGGACATGGGCGCGGGTGTTCCAGATCGGACGGCCGACGGTCGCGGTGTCGCTGTCCAGCGTGCCGCCGCCGAGCGTGTTGATCGTGTACTCGGTCGGACCGTACAGGTTGTAACCGATGAGGCCGGGGGTGTCCTTGAGGCGGGTCCAGAGGGACTCGGGTACGGCCTCGCCGCCGAGGAGGACGAGGACGGGCCGGTGCCGGCCGTCGTCGAGCAGTCCGCACTCGACGAGGGCCTGGGCGTACGAGGGCGTCACATTGATGACGTCGACCTCGTGCTCGGCGCAGTACGCCGCCAGCCCCTCGGCGTCCCGCCGCAGCGACTCGTCCAGGACATGCACCTCATGCCCCTCCACCAGCCACAGCAACTCCTCCCACGACATGTCGAAGGAGAACGACACCGTGTGCGCGATCCGCAACCGCCGCCCACCCGCCGCAGCCACCACCGGCTCGAAAATCGCCTCCCGATGGTTCAACTGCATATTCGTCAGACCCCGATAGGGCGTCACCACACCCTTCGGCCGACCCGTCGACCCCGACGTGAAAATGACGTAGGCGGCGGCATCGAGATCGACGTCCGCGTCCACGGAGTCGCCCGGCAGCGCGGCGAGTTCGGCGGTCACCGCCGGATCGTCCAGCTCGACGACCGGGACGCCGTCCACCTCGGGCATCCGGTCGCGGACCGAGGAATCGGTCACGAGGACGACGGGACGGGTCTCGGCGACCATGTAGGCGAGCCGGTCGGCCGGGTAATCGAGTTCCAGCGGCAGATAGGCGGCGCCGGCGCGCAGGACGGCGAACAGCGCGGCCACCATCTCGGGCGACCGGGGCAGCCCGAGGGCCACCACCCGCTCGGGGCCGGCGCCCCACGACAGGAACAGCCGCGCCAGGCGGTTCACCCGCGCGTCGAGTTCGGCGTAGGTCCAGACGCGGTCGCCGGCGACGAGCGCCACGGCGTCCGGTACGGCGGCGGCGCGCTCGGCCAGCAGGTCGGCCACCGAGGCGTCCGGCAGCTCGCGGTCCGTGGCGGCCCACTCCCCCAGGATCAGGCCGCGCTCCCGCTCGGTGAGCAGGTCGAGGGAGCGGACGGGGACGTCGGGGCCCGCGGTGATCCGGTCGAGCAGGGTGACGAGCCGGCTCGCGTGCTCTTCGACGGTGGCGCGGTCGAAGGCGTCCGGGCGGAACTTCCAGTCGAAGGTGAGCCGCTCGCCGGGGTTGGCGGTGAAGATGAGCGGGAAGTGCGTGGCGTCGACGTCGGTGACCTCGTCGACGCCGAGGGCCTCGCCGACCCGATCGCGCTCGTCCTGGTCGACGGGGGTGTTGCGGAGCACCTGGAGGGTGTCGAAGAGGCGGCCGAGGCCGGTGGTGCGCTGGATGGCGCCGAGGCTGAGCTGGTGGTGGGGCAGGAGGGCCGCCTGTTCCCGCTGGAGCCGGGTGAGGAGGGCGGCGGCCGTCTCGTCGCGGTCCAGGCGGACGCGGACGGGGACGGTGTTGAGGAACATGCCCACGGTCCGCTCGATGCCGGGGAGCTCGGCGGGGCGGCCGGAGACGGTCGTCCCGAAGACCACGTCCTGGCGGCCGGTGATGCCGGCGACCAGCAGGCCCCAGACGCCGGAGAGCACGGTGTTGAGGGTCAGGCCGTGGGCCTGGGCCCAGCCGGTGACACGGGCGCTCAGCTCGGCGGTGAGCGCGGTGGTGTGCTCCTCGGGCAGGAGCGAGGCGCGCTCGCGGGCGTGCGGGGCGACGAGGGTCGGCTCCTCGACGCCGGCCAGCGCCGCGCGCCACGCCTCTTCGCCGGCGGCGGTGTCCTGGGCGTGCAGCCAGGCGAGGAAGTCCCGGTACGGGAGCGGTTCTTCGCCCTCGGGGGCCGCGAGGGCGCCGGTGGTGACGAGGGCGTGGCAGTGGGCCAGGAGTTCCTGGAGGAACAGCCCGGACGACCAGCCGTCCCAGAGCAGGGTGTGGTTGGTGACGAGGAGGTGCTGGCGGCCGTCGGGGGTGAGGACGGAGACCAGGCGCAGCAGCGGCGGGTTCGTCAGGTCGAAGCGGGTGCGGGCCTCGGCGTCCTGGAGGCGGGCGAGTTCGGCCGCGGCGGCCTCCGGCGCGAGGTGGCGCAGGTCGGCCTCGGTGACGGGCACGTCCACGGCGGCCGGGACGAACTGGACGGGCTCGTCGAGGCCGTCGTGCAGGAAGCCGGCGCGCAGGTTGGGGTGGCGGTCGAGGACGGCGGTGACGGCGGTGCGCAGCGCGTCGGCCGGGACGGGCCGGCGGAGGGTGACGACGTCGCGGGAGGTGTAGACGTCGAGCGCGTCCTGGTCGTAGAGGGCTTCGAAGAGGAGGCCGCGCTGGAGCGGGGAGAGCGGCCAGAGTTCCGGGTCGCCGGGCACGGCGGCGCGGACGGCGGCGAGGTCCCGGTCGCCGGGCCGGGGCAGTTCGGTGGCGGTGGCCGGCGCGGCGGCGGGGGTTTCGCGGCGGGCACGCTCGGCGAGTCCGGCGGGGGTGCGGGCCTCGAAGACGTCGCGGGGGCTGAGGGTGAGGCCCTCGGCGCGGGCGGCGCCGACGAGGCGGATGGAGGTGATGCTGTCGCCGCCGAGGCGGAAGAAGTCGTCGTGGACGCCGGCTCGCGGGAGTTCGAGTACCTCGGCGAGGATCCGGCAGAGCAGCGCCTCGGTGGCGTCGGCCGGTTCGCGGTCGTCGGCGCTTCCGGCGTAGTCGAGGGCGTCGTCGGACGGCAGCGCGGTGCGGTCGATCTTGCCGTTGACGTTGAGCGGGAGCGCGTCGAGGACGGCGAAGGCCGAGGGGACCATGTACTCGGGCAGCCGGGCCGCGCAGGCGGCCCGCAGGTCCCCGGTGTCGGGGGTGGCGCCGGGGGCGGGGACGACGTAGGCGACGACGCGCTTGATGCCGCTCGCGGTGGTGCGGACGAGGACGGCGGCGTGGCCGACGGCGGGCTGGTCGGCGAGGACGGCCTCGATCTCGCCGAGTTCGATGCGGTAGCCGCGGATCTTCACCTGGTCGTCGGTGCGGCCGAGGAAGTCCAGGCCGCCGTCGGGGCGGCGGCGGACGAGGTCGCCGGTGCGGTACATGCGGCTGCCGGCCGGCCCGTAGGGGTCGGCGACGAAGCGGGACGCGGTGAGTCCGGGGCGGTCGAGGTAGCCGCGGGCGAGCTGGGTGCCGGCGAGGTAGAGCTCGCCGGGGACGCCCGCCGGGACCGGGCGGAGCATGCCGTCGAGGACGTGCGCGCGGGTGTTGCGCAGCGGGCGGCCGACGGTGGGGGTGGGGCTGTCGGCGAGGTCGGCGACGAGGGCGTCGACGGTGAACTCGGTGGGCCCGTAGTAGTTGACGCAGGTGAGGCCGGGCGCGCGGTGCAGCCGCGCCCAGAGGGCCTCGGGCACGGCCTCGCCGCCGAGCAGCAGCACCGCCGGGCGGTGCGGGGCGGCGGGGTCGAGGAGGCCGCTGTCGAGGAGCTGCTGGGCGTAGGTCGGGGTGACGTCGAGGGTGTCGACGCGGTGGGCGCGGACGTGAGCGACGACGGCCTCGGCGTCGCGGCGCTCGTCCTCGCCGAGGACGTGCAGCTCGTGGCCGCCGATCAGCCAGATGAGCTGTTCCCAGGAGGAGTCGAAGGAGAACGAGGCGGTGTGCAGGGCGCGCAGCCGGTCGCGGCCGGTGGCGCGGACGGCGTCGGCGAAGACGGTGTCGAGGTGGTCGTGGGCGAGCGCGGTGAGGCCGCGGTGCTCGATGACGACGCCCTTGGGGCGGCCGGTGGAACCGGAGGTGTGGATGACGTACGCCGGGTGGGCGGGGTCGGCCGGGCCGCCGCGCTCGGCGTCGGTGAGCGGGCCGGCGGGCAGGGCGTCGAGGGCCGCGCGGACGTCCGGGTCGTCGAGGAGGACGGTGGTGGTGCCGGGGGCGGCGGGCAGCCGGCCGGCGACCTCGCGGGTGGTGAGCAGCAGGGTGGGCCGGGCGTCGTCGAGGAGCAGGGCGAGGCGCTCGTCGGGGTGGTCGAGGTCCATCGGCAGGTAGGCGCCGCCGGCCTTGAGGACGGCGAGGATCGCGGTGACGGACGCGGTGGAGCGGGGCAGGGCGAGGGCGGCGACACGTTCGGCGGCGAGGCCCCGGTCGCGGAGCAGCCGGGCGAGCCGGTCGGAGCGGGCGTCGAGGGCGGCGAAGGTGAGGTGTTCGGTGCCGCCGTCGAGGGCCGGGCCGGTGAGGGCGGTGGCGTCGGGGGTGCGGGCGGCCTGCGCGGTGAACAGGTCGGTGACCGTGCCGGCCGGGACGGGGTGTTCGCCGCCGTCGGCGGCGGCCGTGAGCTCCTCGCCCTCGCCGGGCAGCAGCGTGTCGAGCCGGGCCAGCGGGGTGTCGGGCTGCTCGGCGAAGAGGGTGAGCAGGCGCAGGAAGCGGTCGGTGACGCGGCGGGCCGCGGCGTCGTCGAACAGGTCGGTGCGGTAGCCGAGTTCGAGGCGCAGGGTGGTGCCGGGCAGCACGGACATCGTCAGCGGGTAGTGGGTGGCGTCGCGGGCGCCCAGGCCGGTGACGCGCAGGCCGCTCGCGGCGGCGGCCGCGCCGAGGGTGTCGGAGACGTCGTCGCTGCCGGTGTAGTTCTCGACGACGAGCAGGGTGTCGAAGAGGGGGCCGTCGACGGCGGTGAGGCGCTGGATGCCGCCGAGGCCCAGGTGCTGGTGGTCGAGGAGGGCGGCCTGGTCGGCCTGGACGGCCGCGGCGGTGCCGGCGAGGGTGGCGTCGGGGGTGAACCGGACGCGGACCGGCAGGGTGTTGATGAACAGGCCGACCATGGTCTCGGCGCCGGGCAGGTCGGCGGGGCGGCCGGAGACGGTGGTGCCGCTGACCACGTCCCGGGCGCCGGTGAGGGAGCCGACGAGGACGCCCCAGAGGGTGTGGGCGACGTTGCCGAGGGTGAGGCCGCGGGCGCGGGCCACGGCGGTGACGGCGGCGGTGAGTTCGGGGCCGGCCTCCGTCTCGACGGTGCCGGGTTCGACGGCCGCGCCGAGGGCGGCGCCGGGGGCCACCGGGTGCGGCTCGGTGAACCCGTCGAGGGCGGCGGCCCAGGCCCGGCGCGCGGCTTCGGTGTCGCGGGTGGCGAGCAGTTCGAGGTGGTCGCGGTAGGGGCGGACGGGCGGCAGGGCGGCGAGGTCGCCGCGCGAGCCGACGAGGGTGAGCAGCTCCCGCACCAGGATCGGCATGGACCAGCCGTCGAGGAGCAGGTGGTGGCAGGTGATGACGAGGCGGGCGCGCCCGTCGTCCAGGCGGAGCAGGGTGAGCCGCAGCAGGGGCGGTTCGGCGAGGTCGAAGCGGTGGTTCCAGTCCTCGTCCATGGCCGCGCGGACCGCGTCCTCCCGGGCGGCCGGGTCGCCGGCGAGGGCGGTGAGGTCGCGTTCCCGCACGGGGGTGTCGACGTGCCGGGGGACGAACTGGACGGGCTCCTCGCCGTCGTCGTACCAGAAGCCGGCGCGCAGGTTGGCGTGGCGGCGCAGCAGGGCGTCGGCGGCGGCCGTCAAGTCGGCCGTTTCCAGCGGCCCTTCGAGGTCGAGGTGGGACTGGACGACGTAGACGTCGCGGGCGTCCTCGTCGTAGACGGCGTGGAAGAGGAGGCCCTCCTGGAGGGAGGACAGCGGGTAGACGTCCTCCAGCGCGGACCCCGCTGCGGAGTCGGCCTGGGTCGGTGCGGTGGCGTCGTTCATGGTGGGGTTCTCGGTCCAGGAGGGAGAGGGGGCGGTGGGCTGCTGGTCGGGGTTCATCGGCGCCTGCGCAGGCGGGCTTCGAGGCGGTCGATGCGCTTCTGGTCGAGGCTGACCAGACGGACGTCGGACGGGGTGATGCCGCCGGCGTGCGGGTCGGCGGTGTGCCGGGCGAGGGCGTCGAGCGCGGCGAAGTGGCGGTCGGCGAGCTCGGCCACCTGGTCGTCGGTGAACAGGGCCCGGGGCCAGCTCCACTCGACGGCCAGTTCCGGCCGGCCGTCGGGGCCGGTGGTGACGACGGCGTCGAGCTCCAGCGGGTACCCGGCCGGCATGGCCGGGTCCGGCGCGGCGCCCTCGGCGACGGCGGCCCGCTCCGCGTCGGGGGCGAAGGGCCAGCGGCCGTCGCGCGGTCCACCCTGGTGGTCGGTACGCCCCCGGTAGTTGAAGAGGAGCTGGGAGGCGGGGAGCGCGGCGAGCAGGGGGGCGGTCTGGGCGTTGAGGTGGCGCAGCAGGCCGTGGCCGAGGCCGCGGTCGGGGGCCGCCCGCAGCTGCTCCTTGACCCGCTTGAGGGCGTCGCCGGCCGCCGGGCCGCCGGCCAGGGCGTCGGCCACGTCGAGGGTGGAGACGTCCAGGCGGACGGGGTGGACGGTGGTGAACCAGCCGACGGTGCGCGACAGGTCGGGGGTGAGCCCGGCGGTGTCGCTGCCGCCGCGGCCGTGGCCTTCGAGGTCGATCTGGAGGGCCCCGGTGTAGGCGGCGGGCAGGGCGGGGTTCGCGGTGCGGCGCCAGTCGGCGGCGGCGAGGGCGAGGCCGGCCAGCAGGACGTCGTCCACGCCGGCGGAGAAAGCCTGCGGCACGGTGGTCAGCAGGGGTGCGGTGCGGTCGGCGGGCAGGGTGCGGCGCAGGGTCCGCAGGGTGGCGGTGGTGTCGCGGCGCGGGTCGGCGGGTGTACGGGACAGGGGTGCCTGCGGCCCGGCGAGCGCGGTGCGCCAGTGGGCGGTCTCGGCGGTGCGGGCCCGGGTGTGGGCGTGGTCGAGCAACTGGGCGGTCCAGGCGCGCAGTCCGGTGGTCTCGGGTTCGAGGGCGGGGGTGCGGCCTTCGGCCCGGGCGGTGTACGCCTCGGTGAGCTCGGGGAGCAGGATCCGCCAGGAGACGCCGTCCACGGCCAGGTGGTGGACGGTCAGCAGGAGCCGGCCGTCGGCGTCCGGTCCGGCGTCGCCGTGGACGGCGCGCAGGACGGTGCCGGTGGCGGGGTCGAGCGCGGCGGCGGAGGCGTCGGCCTCCTTGACGAGCAGGTCCCGCAGGGCGCCGGCGTCCAGGCCGGTGAGGTCCGCCTGACGCAGGGTGGCCGGGTCGGTCACGGCGGGGGCCGTGTCGGCGGGCAGGATTTCCTGCGTCCACAGCCCGTCCGTCCGGTCCAGGCGCAGGCGCAGGGCCGGGTGGTTGCGGGCGAGGTCGGCGAGGGCCGCGCGCAGGGCGTCCGGGCGGAGCCCGGCGGGGACGGTGAGCAGTACCGACTGGTTGAACCGGTCGATGGGGCCGCCGCGTTCGCGCAGCCAGTGGACGACGGGCAGCGGGGGCAGTTCGCCGTCCTCGGCCACGGCGGCCGGGGCGGGTTCCGCGGCGGGGGCCGTGCCGCCGGCGGCGGCGAGGGCGGCCGGGGTGGGGTGCTGGAAGACGTCCTTGGCGGCGACGGTGAAGCCGGCCTTGCGGGCGGCGCTGACGAGCTGGATGGAGACGATGCTGTCGCCGCCCAGGGCGAAGAAGTTCTCGTCCTCGCCGACCTCGGGCAGGGCCTTGCGGTCGAGCTTGCCGTTGACGCTCAGCGGCAGCGCGTCCAGGAGGCCGATGACGGCGGGGACCATGTGCTCGGGGAGGCGCGTGGCGAGGGCGGCGCGCAGGTCCTCGGGGTCGCAGGGGTGGCCGGCGGCCGGGACGGCGTAGCCGACGAGCTGCCGGGAGCCGCCGGGGGCCAGGGGGCGGGCGACGACGGCGGCCTGGGCGACGGCCGGCAGTTCCGCCAACGCGGCCTCGATCTCGCCGAGTTCGATGCGGAACCCGCGGATCTTCACCTGGTCGTCGGTGCGGCCGAGGTACTCGACGGAGCCGTCGGCGCGGCGGCGCACGAGGTCGCCGGTGCGGTACACGCGGCTGCCGGCGGGCCCGTAGGGGTCGGCGACGAAGCGGGACGCGGTGAGTCCGGGCCGGTTCAGGTAGCCGCGGGCGAGCTGGACGCCCGCGAGGTACAGCTCGCCGGGGACGCCGACCGGCGTCGGGCGCAGCGCCGCGTCGAGGACGTGCAGCCGGGTGTTCCACACCGGGCGGCCGATCGGGACGACGCCGGCCCCGGGTTCGGCCCGGTGGTAGGTGACGTCGACGGCGGCCTCGGTGGGCCCGTACAGGTTGTGCAGCTCGATGTGCGGCCAGAGCGCGGCGAAGCGGTCCACGGCGGCGGCGGGCAGCGCCTCGCCGGAGCAGAAGACGCGCCGGACGCCGGCGAAGCCGGAGCGGACGGCCTCGTCCTGCTCGGCGGCCGTGGTGAAGGCCGTGAGCATGGAGGGGACGAAGTGGGCGGTGGTGACGGAGGTTTCGGCGGCGAGGCCGGCGAGGTAGTCCGGTTCGCGGTGGCCGCCGGGCCGGGCGAGGACCACGGCGGCGCCGCTGACCAGGGGCAGGAAGAACTCCCAGACGGAGACGTCGAAGCTCGCCGGGGTCTTCTGGAGGATCCGGTCGGCGGGCCGGACGCCGTACGCCTCCCGCATCCAGTCCAGGCGGTTGACGATCGCCTCGTGCGTCACCACGACGCCCTTGGGGCGGCCGGTGGAGCCGGAGGTGTAGATGACGTACGCGGCGTGGTGCGGCGCGGCGGGGGCCGGCACCGCGACCTCCCGGGCGGGCTCGTCGACGAGGACGACGGGCGTACCGTCGAGGCGCGGCAGCCGCTCGCGGGCGGTGCCGACGGTCACCACGGCCACGGGGGCGGCGTCGGCCACCATGCCCGTGAGACGCTCGGCCGGGTGGTCGAGGTCCAGGGGGAGGTAGGCGGCCCCGGCCTTCAGGACGCCCAGCAGGGCGGCCATCAGCTCGGCCGAGCGCGGGACGGCGACCGCCACGATCCGGTCGGGCCCGGCACCGAGGGCGGCCAGCCGCCCGGCCAACGCACTTGTCTGCTCGTCGAGTTGACGGTACGTCAGCTCGCGCCCCTCGTACACGACGGCCGTCGCGTCGGGCGTCGCGGCCGACCACTCGGCGAACCGGGTGACGAGGGTGCCCGGGGCCACGGGGTGCTCGGTGGCGTTCCACTCCCCCGCCAGCGCCCGGCGCTCGCGCGGGCTCGTCACCTCGACGCGGTCCAGGGGCCGGCCGGGGGCGGCGAGCGCCTGCTCCAGGACGTGCAGCAGCCGCTCGGCGAGGAGTTCGGCGGTGCCGTGGTCGTACAGGTCGGACGCGTGGATGACGGTGAGGTCGGTGTGCGCGCCGTCGGCGGACTCCACGAAGGTGAACGCCAGGTCGAAGCGGGCCGCGTGCAGCGGGTCCGGGAGCAGCGCCGTGCGGGCGCCGAACAGGGCGTCCAGGCCGGTGGCCTCCTTGCGGTGCTGGACCATCACCTGGAACAGCGGGTGCCGGCCGAGCGACCGCTCGGGGCTGACGATCTCCACCAGCCGGTCGAAGGGCAGGTCCTGGTGGGCGAGCGCGCCCAGCACGGTCTCCCGGGACCGTTCGACGAGCCGGTCGAAGGTGAGCGCGGCGCCCTCGGGGGCGGTCAGGTCGTGCCGCAGGACGAGGGTGTTGACGAAGAATCCGACGACGTTCTCGACGGCCTCGTCGGCACGGCCCGCGACCGGGGAGCCCAGGGCGACGTCACGGCTCCCGGCGAGGGTGCCCAGCAGGAAGGCGCCGGCCGCCTGGGTGACCATGAACGGGGTGACGCCGGCGCGGTGCGCGTACGTCCGCAGCGCCCGGTGCAGGGCGTCGGGCAGCCGCAGCCGGACGGCGCCGCCGCGGCCGGTCGGCTCGGCGGGGCGGGGCCGGTCGGTGGGCAGGGTCAGTTCGTCGGGGAGGCCGGCGAGCCGCTCGGTCCAGTAGGCGGTCAGGCGGTCGTCGGAGGGCAGGTCGCGCTGCCACAGGGCGTGGTCGGCGAACTGGAGCGGAAGGGGCCGCCAGGCGGGCGCGGCGCCCCGGAGGCGGGCGGCGTAGGCGGCGTCGAGGTCGCGCAGGATCACGCCCTCGGACCACTCGTCGCCGACGATGTGGTGCAGGGCCACGCACAGCACGTGGGTGTCCGGGCCCGCCGCGAGCAGGGTGGCGTGCACCGGGGGCGCGGCGGCCAGGTCGAAGGCGCGGGCGCCGGCCTCGGCGACGGCCTCGTCCAGCCGCTCGGGGGCGACGTGCCGCACCTCGAACGGGATCCGGGCCTCCTCCGGCGTCAGCACCCGCTGGTACGGGTGCCCGTCGGCGTCCGGGAAGGCGGTGCGCAGCGCCTCGTGGCGGGCGACGACGTCGGCGAACGCGGCGCGCAGGGCGTCGTGGTCGAGCGGTCCGTCGATCCGCAGCGAGCAGGGGATGGTGTAGGCGGTGCTGGGGCCCTGGAGCTGCTGGAGGAACCAGAGGCGGGCCTGTGCGGGCGACAGCGGTACCTCGGCCGGGCGCGGGACGGCGGTGGGGCCGGGGCGGTCCGCGCCCGCGCCGTCGAGCCGGCGCGCGAGGGCGGCGGGGGTGCGGGCGTCGAACAGGTCGCGGATGGTGACGGGGGTGCCCAGCGCGGCGCGGACCCGGCCGACGAGGCGGGTGGCGAGCAGGGAGTGGCCGCCGAGCGCGAAGAAGTCGTCGTCGGGGCCGACCTCGGGCAGGCCCAGGACGTCGGCGAACGCGCCGCACACCAAGGCCTCGCGCTCGTCGCGCGGCGCCCGGCCGCCGCCGGCCGTGCCGGCGAAGGCGTCGGCGCCGGGCTCGGGCAGCGCCTGCCGGTCGAGCTTGCCGTTGACGTTCAGCGGCAGCGCGTCCAGGAGGACGATCGCGGACGGGACCATGTACTCGGGCAGCCGCTCGGCGAGGGCGGCGCGCAGCTCGCGCGGGTCGGCGGTGGCGCCGGGCGCGGGGACGGCGTAGCCGACCAGGCGCTTGACGCCGCCGGCCGCGCCCCGGGCGAGGACGGCGGCCTGGGCGACGGCCGGCAGGGCGGCCAGCGCGGCCTCGACCTCGCCGGTCTCGACGCGGAAGCCGCGGATCTTCACCTGGTCGTCGTCGCGGCCGAGGTAGTCGAGGGTGCCGTCGGCGCGCCACCGGACGACGTCGCCGGTGCGGTACATGCGGGTGCCGTCCGGGCCGTACGGGTCGGCGACGAAGCGGGACGCGGTGAGGCCGGGCCGGTTGCCGTAACCGCGGGCGAGGCCGGGGCCGGCGATGTAGAGCTCGCCGGGGACGCCGGCCGGGACCGGGCGCAGCCGGGCGTCGAGCACGTAGACGCGGGTGTTGGCGATGGGGCGGCCGACGGACGGCGCGGGGCTGTCGTCGAGGGCGGCGCCGAGGGTGTCGACGGTGTACTCGGTGGGGCCGTAGAAGTTGTGGCCGATGACGCCCTCGGTCTCCCGGATCCGGGTCCACAGGGCCTCGTCGACGGCCTCGCCGCCGAGCAGGAACAGCACCGGGCGGTGCCCCTCGCCGTCCAGCAGGCCCCACTCGACGAGCTGGCGGCCGAACGACGGGGTGACGTCGAGGGTGTCGATCCGGTCGGCGCGCAGCCGGGCCGCGAGGGCCTGCGGGTCGCGGCGCGACTCCTCGGTGTAGACGTGCAGTTCGTGGCCGCAGACCAGCCAGAGGAGCTGTTCCCAGGAGGAGTCGAAGGAGAACGAGGCGGTGTGCGCGGCGCGCAGCCGGCGCCCGCCGGCGGCCTCCACGGCGCGGGCGAAGACGGTGGAGCGGTGGTGGTCGAGCATGTTGACCAGACCGCGGTGCGGCACCTGGACGCCCTTGGGTCGGCCGGTGGAGCCGGAGGTGTGGATGACGTACGCGAGGTCGTCGAGCGCGGGTCGGCGCGGGAGGGCGTCCGGGTCGGTGTCGTCCGGCAGCTCCTCCAGGAGGACGGCGGTACGGCCGTCGAGAGGCAGCCGGTCGGCGACCTGACGAACCGTCAGAACGGCTACCGGCTCCGCGTCGTCCAGCATCAGCGCCACCCGGTCGGCCGGGTGGTCGAGGTCCACCGGCAGGTAGGCGGCGCCCGCCTTGAGGGTGCCGAACACGGCGGCGACGAGGTCGGCGGAGCGGGGCAGGGCGAGGGCCACGACGGTGTCGGGGCCGGCGCCGAGGGCGGTGAGGCGACGGGCGACGGCGTCGGCGCGGGCGCTCAGGTCGGCGTAGGTGAGGCTGTCGGCCCCGCAGACGACGGCGGTGGCGTCGGGCGTCGCCGCGACCTGGGCCTCGAAGGCGTCGACGACCGTGCCGGCGGGGACTGCCCGCTCGGTGGCGTTCCAGGTGCGCAGCAGGGTGTCGCGCTCGGCCGGGGCGAGGACGTCGAGGGAGCCGACGGGCGCGTCCGGGCGGGCGGCCATGGCGTCGAGCAGCCGCAGCAGGCGCTCGCCGAGGTCGGCGGCGCGCGCGGCGGTGAAGGTGTCGGGCCGGTACTCGACGGTGATGCGCGGGGCGTCACCCGGCAGGACGAGGACGGACAGCGGGTAGTGGGTGGCGCCGCGGTTGCCGATGCCGGTGACGCGGAGGCGCCCGGGGCGGCCGGCGGGGTCGGGGGCGGTCAGCTCGTCGGCGTCGACGGGGTAGTTCTCGAAGACCAGCAGGGTGTCGAAGAGGGTGCCGAGCCCGGCCTGCGCCTGGATGTCGGCGAGTCCCGTGTACTGGTGGTCGAGCAGCCGCGACTGCTGTCCCTGGAGGCGGGCCAGGGCGGCGGCGACGGTCTCGTCCTCGTCCACCGTGAAGCGGACGGGGATGGTGTTGCTGAAGAGGCCGACGATGGACTCGACGCCGGGGATGTCGGCGGGCCGGCCGGAGACGGTGGCGCCGAAGACGACGTCCGTACGGCCGGTGAGCCGGCCCAGCAGGACCGCCCAGGCGCCCTGCACGAGGGTGTTGAGGGTCAGCCCGTGGTCGCGGGCG
Source organism: Streptomyces sp. URMC 126 (assembly GCF_051386555.1). NCBI lineage: Bacteria > Bacillati > Actinomycetota > Actinomycetes > Kitasatosporales > Streptomycetaceae > Streptomyces > Streptomyces sp. URMC 126. Next base: position 11,380 of record NZ_JBPQTX010000017.1, on the reverse strand, counting down.
AGCGCGGTGAGGGCGGTGACGGTCTCGGCGGGCAGCGGCAGGTCGACCTCGCCGGCCGTGGCGCCGGCGGCCGGGTCGCCGTCGGCCAGGGTGTCGGCGAGCAGCGTCGGTGCCGTCAGGCCGTCGAGCGCGGTCCGCCAGGCGGCGGTGTGCGCGGCGGTGTCCTGCCGGTCGAGCCAGGCGAGGTGGTCGGCGTAGGAGGCGGCGGGCGGGAGGGCGGAGGCGTCGCCGCCGGCCGCGTAGGCGGCGATGATCTCGCGGAGCAGGACGGGGGTGGACCAGCCGTCCATGACGAGGTGGTGGCGGGTCAGCACCAGCCGGTGCCGCTCGGTGCCGAGGCGCAGCAGGGCGCAGCGGAGCAGCGGCGGCCGGGTGGGGTCGAACGGGGTGGTGGCCTCGGCGGTCTCGACGGCCTCCACGGCGGCGTCGACGGCGTCGGCCGGAGTGCCGGTGAGGTCGTGGACGGTCCACGGGACGGTGACCCGGGCGGCGACGGTCTGCACCGGCCGGTCGGCGGCGGTGTGGTCGAAGGCGGCGCGCAGGGCGGGGTGGCGGTTGGTCACCGCGTCGACGGCGCGGCGCAGCGCGGCCTCGTCGAGCGGGCCGGTCAGCTCCAGGCCGGTGAGGGAGGTGTAGAGGCCGTCGGCGCCGGTCTCGTAGAGGGCGTGGAAGAGGAGGCCGTCCTGGAGCGGGGAGAGCGGCCAGACGTCCTCGGTGCCGGGCCGGGCGTCGAGGACGCGGTCCAGGGCGGCCTGGCCGAGTCCGGCGAGGGGGACGTCGGAGGGGGTCGGCCGGGGCTCGCCGGCGCGGGCGGCCCACTGGGCGAGGCCGTCCAGGGCGCGGAACCAGCGGTCGCCGAGGTCGCGGACGGCTTCCTCGGTGAGGACGCCCTCCGGCCAGGTGAGCACGGCGGTCAGCTCGGGGCCTTCGGCGCGGTCGTGGACGAACGCGCCGATCTCCAGGGCGTGCGCGGCGGGCAGCTCCGGGTCGCAGGCCGCGGCGAACGCGTCGCCGGCCGGCGTCCAGGGGGCGTCGCCGGCGGCGAACCGGCCGAGGTAGTTGAAGAGGAGCTGCGGCGCGGGCGCGGCGGCGAGTTCGGTACGCGCCTCGGGGTCGAGGTACCGCAGCAGGCCGTACCCGGTGCCGTCGTCGGGCAGCGCGCGGAGCTGCTCCTTGACGAGGCTCAGGGCGCGCCCGGCGTCGGCCGGGTCGACGCCTTCCAGGTCCAGGCGGGCGGGGTACTCGCTGGTGAGCCAGCCGACGGTACGGGAGGTGTCGGCGCCGGGGACGAGGTGGTCCTGGCGGCCGTGGCCCTCCAGGCGCAGCAGCAGGTCGGCGGGGGCCGAAGCGCCCTGCCGCTCGCGCCGCCGGCCGAGCACGGCCAGGGCGAGGCCGGTGAGCAGGACGTGGTCGACGCCGGCCCGGCGGGCGGCGGGCACCTCGGCGAGCAGGGGCGCGGTGCGGTCGGCGGGCAGGGTCAGCCGCAGGGTGCGGCTGGTCGCGGCGGTGTCGCGGGCCGGGTCCACGGCCCGCTCCCCGAGCAGCGGCCCGGCGCCGGGCGCCAGGACCTCGCGCCAGAGCGGCAGTTGGGCGCGGACGGCGTCGGACGTGGCGGCGGTGTGCAGCCCGCGCGCCCAGCGGCGCAGCGGGGTGCTCGCGGGCGCGAGGGCCTCGCCCTCGTACGCGGCACGCAGGTCGGGCAGCAGGACGCGCCACGAGACGCCGTCGACGGCGAGGTGGTGCACGGCCAGCACGAGCCGGCCGGGCGTCTCGGGGCCGAGGTCGCACCAGGTGGCGGCGAGGACGGCCCCGGCGGCGGGGTCGAGCCGGTCGACGGCGGCGTCGCGCTCGCGCTCGACGGCGGCGTCGGGGTCGCCGTCTTCGGCCAGGTCCACGCGGTGGAGGACGACACCGGGGGCGGCGGAGGCGGAGAGGATCTCGGTGGTCCAGGCGGGGCCGCCGTCGGACGCGCCGCCGCCGACCGGACGACCGGCAAGACCGGCCACCGACGAGCCCACGGCCACCTCGGCCCCCGTGGCCGTACCCGAGCGCGCACCGACCGGGCCCGCGCCCGGACGACCGGCGACACCGGCCACCGACACGTCCCCGCCCGGCCCAGAAGTACCGGCCTCCGCCTCGTCCCCAGTGGCCACACCAGAGCCCGCACCGACCAGGTCCACGGCCGGACGACCGGCGACCCCGGCCGCCGACGAGCCCACGGCCGCCTCGGCCTCAGTGGCCACGCCAGAGCCCGCACCGACCGGGCCCGCGCCCGGACGGCCGGCAGCGCCGGCCGCCGACGCGCCGCCGTCCCGGCCGGGACCACCCGCCTGCGGCGCGGTGCCCGTGCTCGCGCCCGAGCCGTCCGGGCCGGGGCCCGCCTCGGCGTCCCGCGTGCCCGTGCCGGCCGTCGGCAGGCTGCGGCCGTCCTGCCGGTCCGCGACCGCGCCGTAACCACCCGACGAGGTGCGGACAGCGCCGCCCGGCACCAGCCGGATCCGCAGCGCGTCGTGGTGGCGCGTCAGCTCGTCCAGGGCGGCCGTGAGCCGCTCCGGGTCCAGCCCGGCCGGGACGGTGACGACCGTCGTCTGGGCGAACCGCCGTACCGGCCCGCCGCGTTCGCGCAGCCACTCGGTGATGGGGGTGGCCGGCAGGGGGCCCGTCGCGTCCTCGCGGCGGTCCTCGGCGCGGGCGTCGGCCGCGCCGGTCAGGCGCTCGGCGGCGCTCGCGACGGCGGCGATGGTCTTGCGCTCGAAGACGGTCCGGGGTGTGACGCCCCAGCCCGCCTGGCGGGCGCGGCTGCCGAGCTGGATGGCGGAGATGCTGTCGCCGCCGAGGGAGAAGAAGTTGTCGTCGACGCCGACGGAGTCCAGGCCGAGGACGTCGGCGGCGACCTCGGCGAGCACCCGCTCGGCCTCGGTGCGGGGGGCGCGGGAGGCGGGCGCGGCGGCGGGCGCCGGGTCCGGGAGGGCCTTGCGGTCGAGCTTGCCGTTGAGGCTGAGCGGCAGGGCGTCGAGGACCACGACCGGCGGGACCATGTGCTCGGGCAGCGTGGCGGCCAGCCCGGCCCGCAGCTCCTCCGGGTCGAGGGTCCGCCCGGCGGCGGGCACGGCGTAGCCGACGAGGCGGCGGGTGCCGCCGGGGGTGGCCACGCGGGCGGTGACGGCGGCGCCGGCGACGCCGGGCAGCGCCTCCAACGCGGCCTCGATCTCGCCGAGTTCGATGCGGAAGCCGCGCACCTTGACCTGGTCGTCGGTGCGGCCGAGGTACTCGACGACGCCGTCGCCGTGCTCGTCGACGGCCCACCGGACGAGGTCGCCGGTGCGGTACATGCGGCTGCCTTCCGGCCCGTACGGGTCGGCGACGAAGCGGGACGCGGTCAGGGCGGGGCGGTCGAGGTAGCCGCGGGCGAGCTGGACGCCCGCGAGGTACAGCTCGCCGGGGACGCCGACGGGGACCGGGCGCAGCTCGGCGTCCAGTACGTACAGGCGGGTGTTCCACACCGGCCGGCCGATCGGGACCACGCCGGCGCCGGGGCGGGTGCGGTGGTACGTGACGTCGACGGCGGCCTCGGTGGGCCCGTACAGGTTGTGCAGCGGCACCTCGGGGAGCGCCTCGTACCACCGCTCGACGACGTCGCCGGGGAGGGCCTCGCCGGAGCAGAAGGCGCGGCGCAGCCCGGCACAGGAGCGGGCGGCGGAGGGCTCCTCCAGGAAGGCGCGGAGCATGGAGGGGACGAAGTGCAGGGTGGTGACGTGCCGTTCGGCGATGAGCCGGGCCAGGTAGGCGGGGTCCTTGTGGCCCTCGGGGCGGGCGAGGACGACGGTGGCGCCCTCGCAGAGGGCCCAGAAGAACTCCCAGACGGAGACGTCGAAGCTGGCCGGGGTCTTCTGGAGCACCCGGTCGTCGGCGCGCAGCCGGTAGGCGTGCTGCATCCAGGCGAGGCGGTTGACGATGGCGCGGTGGGTGACGACGACGCCCTTGGGGCGGCCGGTGGAGCCGGAGGTGTAGATGACGTACGCGGCGTCGTCGGGTCCGGGGCGCGTGACGGCGGCGCTCTCGGCGTCCTCGAACGGCTCGTCCAGCAGGAGGGCGTTCCCCCGGACGGCGGCCGGGAGCCGGTCCAGCACCGCGCGGACGGTGACGACGCGCACCGGCCGGGCGTCCTCGGCCATGGCGGCGAGCCGGTCGGCCGGGTAGTCGGTGTCGAGCGGCAGGTAGGCGGCGCCGGACTTCAGGACGCCGAGGAGGGCGGTCATCAGCTCGGCGGAGCGCGGCACGGCGACGGCGACGATCGTGTCCGGGCCGGCTCCGGCGGCGGCCAGCCGGCGGGCCAGGGCCTCGGCGCGGGCGTCGAGTTCGCGGTAGCTGAGGAGGGTGTCCTCGAAGACGACGGCGGTGGCGTCGGGGGTGGCGGCGGTCCGTTCGGCGATGCGCTCGACGAGGGTGGTGGCGGCGAGCGGCCGGTCGGTGGCGTTCCAGGTGCGCAGGACCGCCTCCCGCTCGCCGTCGGCGAGGAGTTCGGCGCGGTCGAGGGTGAGGGCGGGGTCGGCGGCGAGCCGGGCCAGCAGGTCGGCGCAGCGCTCGGCGTGACCGGCGAGGGCCGCGGCGTCGTACAGGGCCGGGTTGGCGTCGAACTCCAGGTGCAGGGCGCCGTCGGGGCTCTTGGTGACGGAGACGGACAGGTCCTCGACCGGGCCGGAGGCGAGGTTGACGGTGTGTCCGGGGACGCCCGCGAAGTCGAGGTCGAGGTCGAAGGGCTTGATGTTGAGCATCGGCCCGTACAGCCGCTGCTCGCTGCCGACGAGCCCGAGGTCGCGGCGGATGTCCTCGCCGCGGTAGTGCTGGTGGCGGCGGGCGTCCTTGAGCTCGCCGACGGCGCGGCGGACGAGGTCGGGGAGCGTGTCGCCGGGCTCGACGGCGAGGCGGACGGGCAGCACGTTGACGGCCATGCCGGGGACGCGGAGCGTGCCGGGGGCGCTGCGGGCCATGAAGTGCATGCCGAGGACGGCCTCGGAGGTGCCGGTCATCCGGTGCAGGTACGCGGCGACGGCCGCGGTGGCGGCCTCCGCCCAGGTGGCGCGGACGCTCTCGGCGAGGGCCAGGACGGCGGCGGAGCGCTCGGCGCCGAGGCCGACGCGGTGCCGCAGGAAGGTGTGGGAGGCCTGGGCGGTCTGCTCGGTGAGGCCGGTGGCGGCCGGGCGGCCGGTGTGGCGGCCGGTCCAGTAGGCGCGGTCGGCGGCGGGCCGGTCGGAGGCGAGGTAGGCGCGGTCGGCCTCGACGAGCCGGGCCACGGACTCGAACGGCGACGCCGGGACGGGCTCGCCGTGGACCAGGGCGGTGTAGACGGCGGCGACGCGGCGGGTGAACAGGGCGACGCTGTAGCCGTCGACGACCAGGTGGTGGAAGTACTGGAACCACAGGTGGTGGTCGGGGGCGACGGTCACCAGCAGCGAGCCGGTGAGCGCCGGGGGCTCGCCGTCGGCGGCGTCGAGGCGGGGCGGGCAGGAGAGCTGGGCCCGGACGAGTTCCACGGCGGCGTCGACGGGCGAGGCGGCGCCGGTGGTGTCGAGCCGGGGCAGGTGCCAGGCGGCGGCGTCGAAGGGCACGGGGACCTGGAGGGCGCGGCCGTCACGCTCGGCGAGCCGGATGTGCAGGCCGTCGGCCTCGGCGAGGGTGCGGCGGAGGGCCTCCTCCAGGGCGTCGACGTCCAGCGGACCACGGAGTTCCACGTACTGGCCGACGTTGTAGCCGGGGTTCTCCGGGTCGATCCGCTGCGCCGAGAGCACGCCCTCCTGGGCTCGCGTGAGCTCCAGGGTCCGTGCTGCGTCGCTGGTCACCTCTGGCATGGCGCCTTCCGGGTCGTTCGTGGTGGGGAGGGGGGTGAGGGGCGGAGAGGAGTGATACGCGTTCCGGGGCCGCCGGCCCGACCGCCGGCGGGCCCCGGTGCGTGCGGCCGGGGGCGGACCCCCGGCGTCCTACAGGCCCTTGAGGATCTTGTCGATCTGGTCGAGGACGTCGATCGAGGTGCCGTAGCGGTCGCTGGTGGCGTAGGTGACGGGCAGCACGTGGTTGTCCTTGGCGGCCTTCAGCAGCTTCCAGGACGGCTTGTCCGTGAGCTCCTTGGTCTCCTTGGGGACCTCGTTGGTGGCGGCCATGCGCGGGACGAGGATGACGTCGGCGTCCGCGAGGACGTCGATCTTCTCCTGGGAGTAGGTGACCTCGTGCTCCTTGCCGTCGTCGGAGGCCTTGGCGAAGCCGGCGCCGACGTCGGCGAGGATGCGGCCGACCCACGAGGTGCGGGTGTCCACGAGGAACTCGCCGTTGCCGTAGGAGGAGGCGAGGGCCCACTTCACGGACTTGAGCTTGGCGGCGTGGGTCGACTTGATCTTGTCGGCCTTCTCCTTGTACGTCGCCTTCAGCTTGTCGAGGGCGTCTTCCTTGCCGACGGCCTGGGCGATCTTCTCCTGGGCGTTGTAGAGGTCGCCCGGGGTCTTGATGCCGAAGTACAGGGTGGGGGCGATGCCCTTGAGCCGGTTGATCTTCCAGTCGAACGCGGACGCGCCCTCGACGATGATCAGGTCGGGCTTGAGGGACGCGACCTTCTCGATGTTGGTCTCGATGCCGGAGCCGATCGAGGTGATCTTCTTGCCCTGCTCCTTCTGCGAGGGCAGCAGTTCCATCGGGTTGTTCTCGTCGATGGCGCTGGTGCCGACGGGCTCGACGCCGAGGTCGAGCAGGGCTCCGGTGGCGTAGGAGATGCTGACGATGCGCTGGGGCTTCGCGGGCACCGTCACCTTGCCGTCGCTGGTCTCGATCACCCGCTTCCCGCCGTCGCCTCCCGAGGACTTGGCGTCGTCGGACGAGTCGTCGCTGCCGCAGGCGCTCACCGTGAGCAGGGCGGCCGCGGCGAGGACGGCCGCGACGCGGGTACGGCCGGCCTTGCGGCCGCTACGGAAGGGACGGGTGTTCATGGTTCTCCTTGGGCGGGTGCGGGCGGTGCGGTACGGAACCCGGCGGGCGTGGCCCGGATGGGACGGGGTCCCGCCGCGGTGGGTGGCGCGAAGAGCGAGGGGGCGGGGTTCAGACGCCAGCGGTCAGCAGGGCGTGCCAGCCGCGCAGCGTGGGCTCGGCCTCGGCGAGTTCGGTGAAGTCGGCGGCCAGGCCGCGGGCCCGCCAGCGTTCCACCAGGCTCATCAGCCGGATGGAGTCGAGGCCCAGGTCGCGCAGGTCCTCGTCGTCCGGCAGGTCGGCGGGGTCCTCGCCGAGGACGTCGGCCACGTCGTGCCGGAGGGTGTCGAGGGGGACGGGGGTCGCGGGCATGCGGTGTCCTTCGGGGATTCTTCGCGGGCGGGGGGCGGTGGCGGGGCGGGCGATTCAGCCGACGGGCGCGGCGACGGTACCGGCCTGTCCTCCGGCCCGGCCCGCGAGCACGTCCCGCTCGGTACGGCGCAGCAGCAGCGAGTCGCAGATCTCGCCGGAGCGGACGGCCAGGGTGGAGAGCAGGGAGGAGGTGATGCCGTGGGTGTGCTCGGTGCCGCCCTGAAGGTAGACGCCGACGCGGACCCGGTCCGTGGTCAGGACGCGGTGGTCGCGGTCCACCCGGAGCCGGCCCTGCTCGTCGGTGAGGCATTCGGCGGCCAGGTCGCCGAGGAGCTCGCGGGGGTCGGCCGCGTGGTAGCCGGTGGCGAACACCACGGCGTCGCAGTCGAGCGTGAACGTTTCCCCGGAGGTCAGGGAGCGGACGACCGCCCGGGCGCCGTCCGGCAGGTCCTCGACGGCGGTGAGCCGGGTGGTGTTGAGGATGCGCAGCCGCTCGCGGCCCTGGACCTTCTCCTGGTAGGCGGTGCGGTAGAGCTGCTCGATGAGCTCGCCGTCGACCACGGAGTAGTTGGTGTTGCGGTGGTAGCCCAGAAGGGCCTGCTTGACGTCCTCGGGGGCGTCGTAGAAGTGGTCCACGGCGGCCGGGTCGAAGATGCGGTTGGCGAAGGGGCTGTCGTCGGCCGGGCTGTAGCCGTACCGGGAGAAGACCGCGCAGACCTCGGCGTCGGGGAAGGTGCGGTGCAGGTACTCTGCGCTCTCGGCGGCGGACTGGCCGGCGCCCACGACCACGAACCGGCGGTGCCGGCGGGCGGCCGGCTCGGCGGCGCGGAACAGCAGGTCGCGGTTGTGCCAGACGTGCGGCCCGAGGCTGATGCCGGCGGGGAGGCGGGGGGTGAGGCCGGTGCCCACGGAGAGGTTGCGGGTGCGCCGTACGGTCTCGTCGGCCGGGTCCCCGACGGAGCGCGAGACGACGTCCACGGCCTCCACGGTCCCGCCGTCCTCCACCGCGTGCACGGCGGTGGCGACCCGGCCGTAGTCGACGGCGGAGCCGAACTCGGCGGCGCACCACTCCAGGTAGTCGTGGAACTCGATGCGGGTGGGGAAGAACGTCTTCTGGTTGATGAAGTCGGCCAGCCGGCCGCGGTCCCGCAGGTAGCACAGGAAGGAGAAGCGGCTGCTCGGGTCCCGCATGGTGACCAGGTCCTTGAGGAAGGACACCTGCATGGTGGCCCCTTCGAGGAGCATGCCCCGGTGCCAGCCGAAGCGCTCCTGGCGCTCCACGAAGCCCGCGCGGATCACGCTGTCCGGGGCCCGGCGGTTGTGGTCGTCGATCGCGATGGCGAGGGCCAGGTTGGCGGGACCGAAGCCTATGCCGACCAGATCCTCGATGGGGGCACCCGCCGTGTTCGCGCTGTCCCCGCGCCGTGCCGACATGCTCATCCTCTCGTCGTACCGCCCCCGTTCCGACTTTTGCCGGCCGCGTCGGCCGGGCATAGTCGGGAAGGGCAACCCGCGCAACTATTGATTAGGTATGCCTAACCTAACTTTCTCAGCAGGTCAGGTGTCAAGTCCAGGCGTCAGATCGGCCGCCTCGGGCGCCCCTTGACGCCCTTCACGCCACACCTCTCACAGTGGTCCGCCCACTGCCCCCAGGCATGACGAACGGGCCGGGCGGCACGTGTCCCCACGCCCGCCCGGCCCGCTTCCGCCGGGAGCTCAGACGTCCAGCATCCGGGGCAACGCCCGGACGAAGGCGTCCACTTGCCCCTCGTCGATCACCAGCGGCGGTGCCAGCCGGACGACGTCCGGGGCCGCCGCGTTCACCAGGAACCCCGCCTCCAGCGCCGCCCGCTGCACCCGCGCGGCCACCGGGCGGTCCAGGACGAGCCCGAGCAGCAGCCCGGCCCCGCGCACCGTCCGCAGCAGCGGGTGACCCGACGCCCGGGCCCCGGCGGCCAACCGCTCCCCCATGCGCCGGACATGGGCGAGGATGTCCTCTTTCTCCAGGGTGTCGAGCACCGCCAGGGCGGCGGCGCAGGACACCGGGTTGCCCCCGAACGTCGAACCGTGCTGCCCCGCCGACAGCAGCCCGGCCGCGTCGCCGAAGGCCACGGCGGCCCCGATCGGCAGTCCGCCGCCGAGCCCCTTGGCGAGCGTCACCACGTCGGGAAGCACACCGTCCGCTTGGTGGGCGAACCAGTGCCCGGTGCGTCCGATGCCCGTCTGGATCTCGTCCAGGACGAGCAGGGTGCCCGTGGCCCGGGTGATCTCGCGGGCCGCCGCGAGGTAGCCGGGCGGCGGAACGACGACGCCGTTCTCGCCCTGCACCGGCTCCAGGACCACCGCGGCGGTCCGTTCCGTCACGGCGGCGCGGAGGGCATCGGGGTCGCCGTAGGGGACATGGGTGACGTCCCCGGGGAGCGGGAGGAAGGGTTCCTGCTTGGCAGGCTGGCCGGTGAGGGCGAGCGCGCCCATGGTGCGGCCGTGGAAACCACCCTGGGCGGCGACCATATGCGGACGGCCCGTCCGCCGCCCGATCTTGAACGCGGCCTCGACGGCCTCCGCCCCGGAGTTGCAGAAGAACACCCTGCCGTCGCGGCCGGCCAGCTCCAGCAGCCGCTCGGCCAGGGCCACGGGCGGCTCGGCCACATACAGGTTGGAGACGTGCCCCAGGGTGGCGATCTGCTCGGAGACCGCCCGGACGACGGCCGGATGGGCGTGGCCGAGGGCGTTGACCGCGATGCCGCCGACGAAGTCGACGTACGTCCTGCCGTCGGCGTCCCGGACCGTCGCGCCCTCCCCGCTCACCAGCGCCAGCGGGGGCGTGCCGTAGGTGTCCATCAGCGCGGCCCGCCAGCGCTCGGCCAGCCGCTCCCCCGGCGTACGGGTGGCGTCCCCGGTCACGCGGTCACCTCCGCGAGCGCTCCCGGCGCGTCCGGCAGGGGGTCGGGCACCACGGTCGTCCCCACCGCCTCGTCCGTGAAGACCTCCAGCAGCAGCGAGTGCGGCACCCGGCCGTCCAGCACGTGGGCCGCGCCCACGCCGCCCCTGACCGCCCGCAGACAGCCCTCCATCTTGGGCACCATGCCGCTCGACAGGGCGGGGAGCAGCGCCTCCAGGTCGCTCGCGGTGAGGCGGCTGATGACGTCGTCGCTGTGCGGCCAGTCCGCGTACAGCCCCTCGACGTCGGTGAGGACGACCAGCTTCTCGGCGCCCAGCGCCCCGGCGAGCGCGGCGGCGGCCAGGTCGGCGTTGACGTTGTAGACCTCGCCGTCGGCGCCCCGGGCGACCGGCGAGACGACGGGGATCCGGCCCCGGTCGAGCAGCGCCTCCACCGTGGTCGGGTCGACGGCCACCACGTCGCCGACGAGCCCGATGTCCACCGGCTCGCCGTCGACCTCCGCCTGCCGCCGGACGGCGGTCATGGTGTGCGCGTCCTCGCCGGTGAGCCCGACGGCGAACGGGCCGTGCCGGTTGATGAGCCCGACGAGCTCGCGCTGGACCTGGCCGGCGAGGACCATCCGTACGACGTCCATCGCCTCGGGCGTGGTGACCCGCAGCCCCGCCTTGAACTCCGAGGCGATGCCCAGCCGGTCGAGCAGGGCGCTGATCTGCGGCCCGCCGCCGTGCACGACGACCGGCCGTACGCCGGCGTACCGAAGGGACACCATGTCCTCGGCGAACGCGGCCTTCAACTCCTCGTCCACCATGGCGTTCCCGCCGAACTTGACGACGACGGTCCTGCCGTGGAAGCGGCGCAGCCACGGCAGCGCCTCGATGACGGTACGGGCTTTGGGCGCGGCGTTGCGCCGCGAGGGAAGTATGGGGTTCATGAGGAGTAGGCGCTGTTCTCGTGGACGTAGTCGGCGGTGAGGTCGTTGGCCCAGATGACGGCGGACTCGCCGCCTTCGGCCAGGTCGGCGGTGATACGCACCTCGCGCGGTGTCATGTCGACGAGGTCGCGGTCGTCGCCGACGGAACCGTTGCGGCAGACCCACACATCGTTGATCGCCACGTTCAGCCGGTCGGGATCGAAAGCGGCGGAGGTCGTACCGAT
>NZ_JBPQTX010000016.1:0-45283 GCF_051386555.1 Streptomyces sp. URMC 126 | reverse complement strand
GGCCCGGGAGGGCTCGGGTTCGGGGGGCCGCCGGTGGTCGGTCATGGCGCGGACGATGCCGCGGATCCGCTGGGGGTCGACGAGGTTGACGGCCTCCCCCTTGCGGTAGGCGAACCCGGCGATGGGCAGGGTGTGGAACTCGGCGTTGCCTCCGGTGAGGTTGGGGACCTGCTGGGCGAAGTCGAGCAGGTCCCACTGGTCGTCGAGGACCACGTCCTTCTTGACGACGTCGAGCAGCCCTTCGAGCTTGTCCAGGTCTCCCCAGGCGCCCTGGGAGGTGAGCTTGTGCATCACGGAGGAGAGGAACGCCTGCTGCCGGTGGGTGCGGTCGAGGTCGCCGTTGACCAGGCCGTGCCGCTGCCGGACGAAGGCGAGGGACTGGCGGGCGTCGAGCTCCTGGCGCCCGGCCGGGAAGTCGGCGCCGGAATAGCGGTCGTGGACGGCGTGCCGCAGGCAGACCGGGATGGGCTGGAGGACCTTGGCGATGTCGTAGAAGCCGAGCAGGTTGACCTCGGCGAAGTGGTCGATGGGGACCCCGAGGAACTCCTGGACCGTCGCGAGGGTGGTCTCCCGGCCCGCCTCGCGGCTGCGGTGCTCCAGCTCGGCGCCTTGCACGCCCTGGGCGGCCAGCCGGTCCTGGGCCTCGGCCTTGGCGATCCCGTACGCCTCCTTGATCTTGTGCTCGCCGCGTCCGCCGGCGACCGTGACGTAGTCGTCGCGGGGGATGGAGAACGCCGTGACCCGGCCGCCGCCGGCGGGGATGTGCACGAGGATCAGGGTGTTGGTGTTGTAGCCGCCGATGCCGCTGGAGCCGGCGTGCAGCTCGTCCTGTACGAACTGCCGTGGCAGGTCGCGGCCGTTCATGTCCTTGCGGCTGTCCAGGCCGATCAGCAGGACGTTGACGGAGTCGTCGAGCTTGCGCGGGGCGTTCTCGCGCAGGGCGTCGAGCGCCCGTGAGGTGGTGAGGCCGTCGCCGATCCAGTGACCGGCGAGCCAGCCGGTGCCGGCGACCGTGAGGACGGCGGCCGAAGCCAGGCAGACGCCGATCCGGGCGGCGTGGCCCGGGCTGCGGACTGGTCTCGCCCGGCCGCCGGTTCCCCGGTGCCCGTTCCTGCCCCCGCGGGGTTCGCGGTTGCCGCGGGGGTCGCGCATCGCCCGCCCTTCCTGCCGTGCCGTCGCCGGCGGGCGGTCATCGGCGACCCGCACCCGCCCGTCCGCTCAACGAGCCAGGCGGGCGTCCGGTGACGGTCACGCCGAGGGGGGTGCGCAGGGGGCGTCCGCCCGACAGAGGTCCGGCGAACTCCCGTTCGCTAAGGGGGTGGTCCTGGCACTTCGGCGGGTCCGTCGTCGGGGGCGGGCCGGCGCGCGATCATACGACCGGCGGGACATCCGCTCGTCGGCCGAACAGCTCGCGTTCGAAACGGGCCACGACAACTCCTCGCGTCATCGCGGTCATTCCGCGAGGTGAACGACGGGTGACGACGGGTATCGCGAACGGAACCGTTTCCCGAACTTCCGGCTCACGGAGCCGGGAGTGGAGCGAGGCCGATCGTAGGGAGCCGCCACCTGCCACCACAAGAGCATCTCTCAGTCACACCAGCACCAGAATTAAGGCCCCGAAAAGGAACAAACCCAGGGGAATTCCCGCCACCCCTTTTCTTATTCCCGCGGATTGAACCGACGGTTCCGCCCGCCCTGCCGCCCGATATCCCGAAATACCCGGGGCCACACGGTAGTTGGGGCTTGAAACGGTCGCTTGCGACCCCGTTTTCCCGCCGCGTAAAGTCCCTTCGGCCGGCCGCCGCCGAGGCCCGTACGAAAGGCCGCCCACGCTCCACAGCGAGAGGTGCCCCATCGTGACCGTCCGAGAATTCCCCTAGGTTTCCATCCCCTTTGGCGCGCGATTCCCGGTTCCGCCCGGTCGAGTCGCGCCCGTCCTGCCGCCGTGTCCCTCGCCCGACGCCCGACGCCCCTCGCCGGGGCGGCGCGCGCCCCGGCCCGCCCGGAAACCGGCCGCCACGGGGACCGCCGGCCCTCTGACGCGCCCGCGGGCCGCGCCTCCGCACCGCGGGAGTCGCCCGCCGGGCCGGCCCGCGCCGACCGACGGCGCGTGGCACCGGACGAGGGAGATCCCTTGAGACGTCACAGAAGATCCAGCCGGGCCCCGGCCCTGCTGACGGCCACGGCGGTGAGCGCGGCCGCGGCCACCGTCGCCGCGCTGCTGCAAGGGCCGACCGCCTGGGCCGGACCGCCGGCCGCCGAACCACGGCCGGAACGGGCCGCGGCGTCGCCCGCGACGGTCGCCCCGGCCGAGCGGGACGCCGTCCTGGGCAAGGGCTGGAACAAGTCCACCGACCGCGCCTGGACGACGGCGGGCGACGCGACCGGCCTCCACCTGCTGGTCGCCGAGGGCAGGTCCGGCTACACCTGGCGTACCGCCGCCACCCTCTCGGAGCCCGGGCTCCAGACCGACCAGTGGATCGGCAACGCCTGTGTGACCGCGTCGGGCCGTCGGGCCGTCGTGGTCTACGCCCCGCGCGGTTTCACCAACCGCCAGCACCTCTTCGACCGGGGCGCGTTCACCGCGGTCGTCGACCTGGAGAGCGGCAAGGTGAACAAGCTGCCGCTGAACGCGAGTCTGGCCTACTTCGACCCGGGGTGCGGCAGCGGCGAGACCGCCGTGATCACCCAGGCCGCCGCCGAGGGGGCGGCCGAACGGACGCAGTTGCAGACGGTCGACGCGGTCACCGGCAAGGTCGTCGCCACCAACACCGTGAACGGGCAGGCCACTTCGGCCGTCCCGACCGGTGACGGCGTGGTCGCGGCCTCCGGCCCCCGGCTGCTGCGGCTGGCCCCGTCGGGCCGGACCGAGCTGCTGGCCACCACCGGGCAGACGCCGCTGCGGCTGCGCCCGGACGGCCAGGGCGGCGTGACCTTCCTCGAACCGGCCGACGCCCGGAGCGACAAGGCGCTGGTGCGGCACCTGAAGGGCCGTAAGGTCAGCACGGTCGCCGACGGCCGGCTGGGCGACGTCGGCCTGGCACAGGGGTCCGGCGGCACGGTCTTCCTGACGGGCGGCTCCCGGCCGCGGACCGGCGGGCTGCCGAAGTCCGTCCGCCGGCTGCCGGATGTGCCCGGGCAGGCCGAGCTGTCCGGTGAGGGCCGGCTGGCCATCACCCAGGCCGTGCCGCGCCACCTCGCCAAGAAGGTGGCGGCACCCCTCAGCGGGACCATGAACAGCGGCCCGGAGCCGGTGGACATCACGGCGAAGGCCGTGGGCACCGGGAAGGGGCTCGGCTTCTCCGTCGACACCTCGTCGTCCCGGAAGCCCGCGGACAGCCGGCGGCCGTCCCCGGTGCTGCCGTACGTGGTGGGCGGCACCACCGCGACGCGGAAGGCCCTGGCCGCCGCCGGGAAGGCGGCGCCCGGTGACATCTCGCACAACCCGGTGGACGACGAGCGCTACTGCTCGGTGCCCCGGAACGACGCCAAGACCCAGGTGCTCCAGCCCACCCCCAACCAGGTGGAGTGGGCGGTCGACATGGCCATCCGGGGCCTGCTGATATCCGGCAACATCAACCGGCCGGCCAACTGGCACAACTCGGGGCTGCCCGCCTGGACGCCGCAGGGCATGTTCCCGCCGCGCACCCTGAGCACCGGCGGGCGTATCCCCGCCCAGGTGATGCTGGGCATCCTGGCCCAGGAGTCCAACCTCTGGCAGGCCACCTCGCACGCCGAGCCCGGTGAGTACGGCAACCCGCTCATCGGCAACTTCTACGGCACCAACATCTACGCCGGCACCAAGGGGTACGACCCCAAGCGCATCTGGAAGGTGAACTGGGACAAGGCCGACTGCGGTTACGGCATCGGCCAGGCCACCGACGGCATGCGCATCGCCGGGCACCCGAAGCCGCACGAGACGCTGCTGCCCCCGGACCAGCAGCGGGCGGTGGCCCTCGACTACGCCACGGGGATCTCGTACTCCGTGCGCATCCTCCAGGACAAGTGGAACGAGCTGCACAAGCCCGGCAGCACCATCCGGATGAACGACGACGACCCGGCCCGTCCGGAGAACTGGTTCGCCGCCGTCTGGAACTACAACGCGGGCTTCAATCCGCCCGGCGCGGACTCGTCCGGCTACTGGGGCCTGGGCTGGGGGAACAACCCCGCCAACCCCAAGTACCCGGCGGACCGCTACCCGTTCCTGGACAACAACCACTACGCGGACGCCGCCCACCCGGAGCGCTGGTCGTACGAGGAGAAGGTGATGGGCTGGGGCGCCTTCCCGATCGACACCACCCGTTCGTACGACGACAACGGCAACCGCAACAGCGGCAACACACACGGCTACTCGCCGGCCTGGTGGACCTCGGCGAACGACCGGTCGACGGCCATCATGCCGCCGCGGTGGGCGTTCTGCGACACGAGCAACGCATGTTCGCCGATGAGCCCGCCGGAGTGCAAGGACGAGGCGTGCTACAAGCCGCACTGGTACACACGCGACTCCATCTGGAAGAACTGCGGGCCCAACAAGCAGACGAGCGACCCGCGGGTCAACCAGTGCGGCAACGAGTACCTCACCTACAAGACGGTCCGCTCCGAGCCCGGTGACGCCAACCCGAGCCCCGGACCGTGTGGTTCGGGCACGTTGCCCAGCGGAACCGTGCTGGTGGACGATCTGCCGGACAATGTGCCGTCCAATCGCTGCGGGGCCCGCGCCTGGTCCAGCAGCGGCGCGTTCGAGTGGTCGTTCATGGCCGACGACGAGGGGAACTACGAGGCCCGGGAGGACCTGCACCAGATGGGCGGCGGCTTCGGCGGCCACTACTGGTTCTCGCACGGCCGTGAGCCCAACAACTTCGACAACTACCTGGTGACGCAAGGCACCTGGAAGCCGAAGCTGGCGGACAAGGTGTACAAGGTCCAGGCGTTCATGCCCTACCTGGGCAAGCGGACCAAGTCGGCCCACTACGAGGTCACCACCCGCAGCGGCCGGGTCGTCGAGCGGATCGTCGACCAGAGCAAGAACACCAACGGCTGGGTGGACGTCGGCTACTTCCAGCTGGGATCCAACGCCAAGGTGATGCTGAGCAACGTCACCGACGACAAGTCGTCCGGTGACACCACGGTCGCCTACGACGCGCTCGCGTTCATCCCGGTCAACGCCAAGTACGAGCACCACACCTTCGACGCGGTGTCGATCTTCCGGAGCAACCAGAACCTGGACACCAACACGCCCTGGCTGATGAAGACGCCGATGCGGACCCGGCAGACGCTCTACGACTGGGCCAAGTCGCGTACCACCGGCGGGATGGCCTTCGACAAGTCGGCCGTGCTCAAGGGCATGCTGGAGTACGGCATCTGCACCAACGGCTCGCACCAGCGCGACTGCGTCGGCCAGAAGGTGCACGACGCGGCGCGCAAGTGGGAGACCGACGTGGACGCCGCCGGCACCGACCCGTCACGGAAGCCGTCCCAGGCCGACTGGATGGGCTTCGCCATCGCGGACCCGCCGGCGACGATCAACGAGCACACCTTCGACGATGACCGCTCCTACAAGATCAAGACGCATATCGACGCCGAATGGGTCACGGGCGAGGACGGGAAGATCATTCCCGGCACCGAGACCGTGGTGCCCAGGGGCCGCACCGGTGACACCGAGATCACCCCGTTCGTCCGCGCCTTCGTCAAGGCGACCGTGGACGACTACGGCTCGCTCGGCGTCCGGATGCCGGACCTGTCGTTCGAGATGGACGACGCCAACGAGCCCGGCCTCCACCGCTCGGTGCCCAACCCGATGGTGACCGGCATCACCCCCGGCATCGCCTACCGGGTCGGCAAGAAGCCGACGAGCATCGACGACAGCGGCAAGTGCGTCACCACCAAGTACGTCAGCGGCGGGACCATCGGCTACCGGCCGCTGATATCCAAGTCGAAGGCCGACTCCGAGATGGACGCCTGGGTCTCCAAGCTGAAGTCCCTGGCCGAGGCGGGCAGTCTGCCGCCCGAGGTGGCCAACACCGCCGGTGACATCTACAGCATGTTCTTCCGCAAGGCGAAGCTCTCCGGGAGCGACATCGCCGAGGGCTCGCTGTTCAACATGGCGGGGCCGATCTGGCAGAACGTCAGCATGGGCTTCTGCACCGACGGCACGGTCAAGTCCACTCAGGCGGTGCCGAACTTCGAGAACGACGACCCCAAACAGGGTCTGGTGTACCAGAGTTACATGCCGAGCCTGTACCTGTACCTGGACGGCCGCATGGTCGACCAGGCCGGGCGGCCCACCAGCGGGCCGGTGCAGAACGGCAACTTCGTCAAGTTCAGCGAGATGGCGAGCAACGAGAACCGTTCGTCCGCCTACGGCACCTGCGGTGTCGAGATCCGCGGCAACGGCGGGAACCCCTGGAGCCTGCAGCAGGTTCCGGACGGCGCGCCCGGCAGCACCCCGAACATGCCGATGTTCTGTGACGACGGCAGCCACTAGCCGGTGAACCGTCCCTGGTGGGGTCCGCGGCGCGGGCCCCACCAGGGCGTCGGCCCCTCTGCCCGGCCGCCTCAGGGGCGGCCGCGGAGCTGCTCCATCTCCCGGCGCTCCCGCTTGGTCGGCCGCCCGGCGCCGCGGTCGCGCACGCCCATCGCGGCGATCACCTCGCGCGGCGGCTCGGGCGGGCTGTTGTCGACGTAGCACTCGGCGGCCACCGGGGCCCCGACCCGCTTGCGGACCAGCCGGGAGACGACGACGATCCGCTCCCGCCCGGCGTGGAAGAGCCGCACCTCGTCACCGGCCTTCAGCGGCAGCGCCGGCTTCGCCCGTTCCCCGTTGACCTTGACGTGCCCCGCGCGGCAGGCCGCGGCGGCCAGCGAGCGGGTCTTGGTGAGCCGTACCGACCAGATCCAGCTGTCGACGCGGACGGGGGTCGCGTCTCCTGCGTCTCCTGCAACCATGCCCCCGACTCTATGCCAGGGGCCGCCGTCCCCCGGCCGGGGGACGGCGGGTTCCCCCGCCCGGTCCGCCGGCCGGGGGACCGGCTCGCGGCCCGTCCCGGCCTAGCGTGGACGGCTCCGGTGGCGCGGCGGCCCGGCCCCGGCGGTGCCCCGCCACGGCGGTACCCCGCTCCGGCGCGGGCCCCGTGCTCGAAGGGCCGCGGCTCCGGCCGCCCCACCGGATCCGATCCCGCGAACCCCATGGAACGGAGAACCGCGATGTCCCGGTACCGAGCCCCCGTCGGCAGCGCCGCAGCCGCCCTGAAGCTCCTGGCCCGCGAGCCGGAACGCGGGGTGTCCTTCCGCCGGCTGGCCGCGTCCCTGGGCCTGCCGGACCGCGCCGTCGGCGACCTGATCAGCGGACTGCGCGCGGAAGGGCTGGTCGAGTACGACACCGGCTCCGGCACCTGCCGCCCCGGCGAACCGCTCCGCTCCCGGACGGACCCGACGGGCCCGGCCCGGCGGGACTGCAACGACATCCGCGCCGCCGCCATGAACTGGGCCGACACCCTCGCCGCGCGGACCGGCACGAGCGTCCGGCTCGCCGTGGCACACCCCGAGGGCGCCCAGCTCATCCACCACGTGTTCCGGCCGGACGGCAGCCCCCAGCGGCTGGCGACCGGGGAGGTCCTGCCGCGTACGAGCGCCCCGGCCAGGGTGCTGCACGGCCCGTGCGACGCGCGCTGCGTCTACGAGGAGGGGACGGGCCCGGACGACGCCCGGCTGGCCACGTCCGTCCACTGCCCCGACGGCGTCCGGCACGCGGCGGCGCTCTTCCTGACCGGCCCCCGGCGGCTGCTGGCTCCCGCGGACGGGGCGTCCCGGCACTGCGAGGAGGCGCTGCGGGAGACCGCTCGGGCGATCTCCGCGGAGCTGGCGGGGACGCCGGCGCGGTGACGCCGCCGGCGGTGGGGTGCCGCGCCTCGCGCGGGCCGGGGTGCGGCACCTCCCCCGAGCCGACAGGGCGTCCGGCGTGGGACTTCGGCCGACGGCCCGCGTGACGGCGACGGGTCCGGGGCCCGTGTGCCGGGGCCGCGTCCGGACCGGGTTGCGGGCCGACCGGCGGCCCCTAGGGTGGAGACAGCCATGAAGCGAGCCTCCGGCCCCGCCGTCCCGTACCGGGCCCCGGCCCTCCCCCGCCCGGCGCGCCTGCTCGTCGTCGCCGCGTACGTCCTGCTGGCCGCGGCGGTGGGGGTCGACCTCACCTCGGATCCCCGGCTGACGTTCTCGCCCGTGCTGGGCACGGCCCCGGTGCTGGCGAGCATCGGCACGCGCCGGGCCCGGGTCCCGTTGCTGACCGGCGCGGTGGCGCTGGTCCTGGTGGCCGCGCTGACCCTCGCGGACCCTGGGGTGCCGGTCACCCTCCATGTGACGGCGGCGTTCACGGTGCTCGCCCTCAGCTGCATCAGCTCGGCGAACGTGGTCCTGGTGGCCACGCGCGAGCGCGAGTTGCTGCGCTCGCGTTCGGTCGCCACGGCGGCGCAGCAGGCGCTGCTGCGGCCGGTGCCGGAACGGGTGGGCGGGCTGCGGGTCGCGGTGCGCTATCTGGCCGCGGCGGCGGACGCGCAGGTGGGCGGTGACCTCTACGAGGTGCTGACCACGCCGTTCGGGGTGCGGCTGCTCATCGGCGACGTACGGGGCAAGGGGCTGGGCGCGGTCGAGACGGCGGCGGACGTGCTGGGGGCGTTCCGCGAGGCCGCGCAGGTGGAGCCGGAGCTGGGGGCGGTGGCCCGGCGGCTGGACGCGGCGGTGCGGCGGCGCGGGGTGACCGAGGAGTTCGTGACCGCCGCGCTGCTCACCGTCCCGCGCTCGGGGGAGGCGGTGGAACTGGTGAACTGCGGGCACCTCCCGCCGCTGGTCCGCCGGGACGGGCGGGTGTACGCGGAAGGCGCGGAGGGCGCGGCGGGCGCGGCGGGCGCGGAGGACTCCGGTTCGGATCCTCCGCTGGCCTTGCGCGAGCTGGCGGAGGGTTCGTACCGGCCGGTGGTCTTCTCCTTCCGGGCGGGCGATCTGCTGTTGCTGTACACGGACGGCGTGACGGAGGCGCGGGACGCGGCGGGCCGGTTCTACCCGCTGGAGCGCCGGCTGGCCGCGCTGCCGGAGAGCGCGCCGGGGGTGTTGGCGGACCGCCTGGTGGCGGACCTCCTGGCGTACGTGGGCGGGGAACTGACGGACGACGCGGCACTGCTGGCCGTCCGACGCGAGTAACGAACCAGCAAGAAAATCTTGTAAGTTTTCCTGAATAACAGCTAACCTTCCCTTCTTGTGAGTGCGCGCCGTCGCGCGCCGGGACGGAGGGAGGGCCCGCCATGCGCGAAGCGGGCGAGGACGTCGAAAAGCCCGTTCGGCCGCCGGAACGGGCCGGCGGTACGGAGGCCGGGCCGCCGGAGATCGGCGGCCGGTTCGTGGCGGCGGTGATGGTCGGTTCGATGCTCAACCCGGTCAACTCCAGCATGATCTCCACCGCGCTCGTCCCCGTCGGCCGGCATTTCGGAGCCGGCCCGTCCGCCACGGTGTGGCTGGTCGCGGGGCTGTATCTGGCGAGCGCGGTCGCCCAGCCGGTGATGGGCCGGGTCGCCGACCACCTCGGCGCCCGGCGCGTCTACACGGCGGGGCTGGTACTCGTCGGGCTGTCCGGGGTGGCCGGGCTGCTGGCGAGGTCCCTGGGCCAGTTGGTGGCCGTCCGGGTGCTGACGGGTGTGGGTACGTCGGCCGCCTACCCGGCGGCCATGGCCATGATCCGCGAGCGGTCGGCGCGGGCGCCCGGCGGGCAGCCCGCCGGCGCCCTGGGCGCGCTGACCATCGCCGCCCTCGCCAGCGCGGCGCTCGGCCCGGCCCTGGGCGGGCTGCTCACCGGACTGGCCGGCTGGCGGGCGGTGTTCGCGGTGAACATCCCGCTCGCGCTGGTCGGGCTGGCCCTCGCGCTGGCCTGGCTGCCCCGGGACGAGCCCCGGCCGCGCGCGGGAGGGATACGCGGCGGGTGGTCGGCGCTGGACCCGGCGGGCGTCCTGCTCTTCGTCGGCACCCTGCTGCCGCTGATGCTGTTCCTCACCGACCTCGCCCGGCCCGACTGGCCGCTGCTCGCCGTCGGCGGCCTCGCCGCGGGAGCGCTGGCGGCGTGGGAGCTCAGGGTCGCCCGGCACCCGTTCCTGGACCTGCGCATGCTGGCGGCGAACCGGCCGCTGGTGCGCACCTACGTCCGTTACGGCGCGTCGTTCCTGGTCGTCTACTGCGTGCTGTACGGCTACACGCAGTGGCTGGAGGAGGTGCGGGGGTACTCCGCCACCGTCACCGGGGTGGTCATGCTGCCGATGTGCGCGGTCGCGGCGGTGTGCTCGTGGACGGGCGCGCGGAGGGCGACGGTCCGCGGTCCGCTGCTCGTCGGCACGCTGGCGATGGTGGCGGCCTCCGCGGCGCTGGCGTTCACCGGGCCCGGGACGCCGATGGCCGTGCTGGTGCTGGTGGGGGTCGTGTTCGGCGTACCCAACGGGCTGAACGCGGTGGGCAACCAGACCGCGCTGTACGCGCAGGCGCCGGCCGGCCGGACGGGCACCGCCGCCGGGCTGTTCCGCACCGCCCAGTACGTCGGCGCGGTGGCGTCCACCAGCGTCATCGGCCTGGTCTACGGCGACCGCGCGACGACCGGAGGGCTGCACACGGCGGCCGTCGTCCTCACCGCGCTCGGGGCACTGCTGCTGCCGGCCACCCTCTTCGACCGGGCGCTGCGCCGGGCGGGCCGCTGACCGGCCGGGGCCCGGCGGCTCCGGGCGCGCGCTCCGGGTACGCTGGCCCGGTGATGGCCCACGAGCAGCAGTCCCCCGCCCCGGCCGCCGCCCCCGAGCTCACCGAGCCGCACGAGGTGGCGTCCCGACTCCGCGTGGTCACCGGGCAGTTGTCCCGCCGGCTGCGCGCGGCGGGGGAGAACATGGGCCTGTCCCTCTCCCAGGCCGCCGTCCTCAGCCGGCTGGACCGCCGCGGCCCGGCCACCACGGTGGAACTGGCGCGCGCCGAACACGTCCGGCCACAGTCCATGGGCACGACCGTCGCCGCCCTGGAGGAGGCGGGCCTGATCGAGCGGTCCCCACACCCCAGCGACCGGCGCCAGGTCCTCATCTCCCTCACCGCGGAGGGCACCCGCCGCCTGAAGGAGGCGCAAGGGCTGCGCGAGGGCTGGATCGCACGGGCACTGGAAGAACGCTTCGACGAGCGCGAACGAGCGATCATGGCAGAGGCGGTCGGCCTACTGGAGCGACTCGCCGAGGGGGACTAGGGAGTTTCGTTTGGATCACCGGGCGGACCAGAGGAAGATGCCTGCGATGTGGAGTCCGGCCAGGTAGACGGTGGAGGTCTTCTCGTAGCGGGTGGCGATGCCTCGCCACTGCTTCAGGCGGTTGATGCACCGCTCGACGGTGTTGCGCTGCTTGTAGGTCTCGCGGTCGAAGGCCGGTGGCCTGCCGCCGCGGCTGCCCCGGCGTAACCGGTGTGCGCGCTGGTCGGCGGGGACGGGGATGACTGCCCGGATGCCGCGCTTGCGCAGGTGCTCGCGGATGGCTCGGGAGGAGTACGCCTTGTCGGCCAGGACGAGGTCCGGCCTGGTGCGGGGCCGTCCTCGCCGACGGGGAACGCGCAGGCGGGCCATGACATCGGTGAAAGCGGGTGCGTCACCGGCCTGGCCCGCGGTGAGGACGAACGCCAGAGGACGGCAGCGGGCGTCGGCGGCCAGGTGGATCTTCGTGGTCAGTCCGCCGCGGGATCGGCCGATGGCGTGGTCGGCGGGTTCACCGGCCGGGGCCCCTTTGTGCGGGCCCCGGCCGCGTGCTGGTGAGCCCGCACGATCGTGGAGTCCACCGACACGGCCCACCTCAGGTCCTCGTCCGCGTCGGCCTGGGCCACCAGAGCGGTGAACACCCGCTCCCAGGTGCCGTCCACGGCCCACATCCGCAGCCGGTTGTAGACACCTCGCCAGTTGCCGTACTTCTCCGGCAGGTGGACCCACTGCGTACCGGTCTGGAACTTGTAAGCGATCGCGTCGATCACCTCACGGTGGTCCCGCCAGCGGCCACCCCGCTTCGGCGCACGGTCCGGGAGCAACGGCTCAATCCGCGCCCACTGCAGATCAGTCAACGGCACACCCGGACCAACGACCGACTGATCCAAACGAAACTGCCTAGGCCCTTGACGCTCCAGCGGCGGTTCGTGTGCTGAGCCGGCGATTGTCGCTGACCTGGAAGTGGCCGGCCTGGAGAAGACACCGCCAGGCCGTCGCCCGTCGCTGCCATTACCGAAAACGCAGCTCAGGACACGAACCGCTGCTGGAGTACCAGCCTTCCTGGGGTGCGGATACGGGAGGTCGGGCAAGCTCCGGAAGGCTGCGGACGCCTGTCCGTCACTGCCCGTCAAGGGCGGAGGCGAGCAGTGTGTACGTGCGTTCCCAGGTCCACTCGGCCTGCACCCAGGCTTTCCCCTTGTGCCCCATTTCGCGGGTCAGCTGTTGGTCGCTCAGTAGCGTCACTAGACGGTCCGCGACAATGGCAGAAGAGGGGCATGCTCGCGTGAGGGTGGCCCCCGGCGAAGACCACAGAGTCTTCGACGTGCTCCTTGGCGGTCAGGTCACGCAGCCGGCGTTCATACGGGCCGTCCCCGACCATCAACAGGGCGGCGTCGGGGCGCCTACGGTGGACGATGGGCAGGGCACGTATCAGGGTGTCTTGGCCCTTGCGTGGCACGAGCCGTGCGACACACAGAATCACTGGGCGTCAAAGGCGTCGGCCCCCAGGGGCGGAGGAGGTGTAGACGACTACTTGCCCGGATGGGAAGCGGATGGCCATGGCGTGGACGAAGGTCTCGATGCCACCCTGCCGAGGCGGGAAGTCGTTGGTGACGATCAGCGTGCGAGACAACATCAGCCTCCCAACGGGCGTGCGGTGAACAGGTAGTTGCGGCACTCCGGGAGAATCCGGGCCATGGGACGCCAGCGGCCTTGCCGCCAAGTGGACATCTCGTAGCCGAGACCGTGGAGACTTGCCGCGAGGTCGGCGGCTCGTACTCCGAACTTGGCCAGATGCCGGGCTTCGACTTCCAGGAGGAGGCTGGGACGGTCTCGTAAGAGCGTTTCCTTGGCGCCGGCCAGGACGAGTGGCTCTGCTCCTTCCACGTCGGCCTTGATGAAGTCGACCCGGTCGAGAGTGCCGTCCCTGTAGAGGTCGTCGACGGTGCGGACGCGGACCTTGAGCCGTCGTTCTCCTGCGAACTCGACGTTGGGGCCGATGCCGTGGGCGCCGTCCGTGACGAAGGCCCGCCCATGTACAGGCAGGCCGTACCGATAGGGCAGGCTCATGACTGAGTCCTGCGCCTGCCGGCCGAGGGCGAAGGGATGGCGGTGCACATTCGGGCACCCCAGAAGACGGGTGCCGGCCGTGAGCACGCGGTACGCGCCGGGGAGCGGTTCGAAGCTGTGGACGGCGCCTTTCGGGCCGACCAGGTGGGCGAGGGCATAGGTGTACAGCCCGTACTCCGCGCCGATGTCGAGGCAGACGTCTCCCTCCCGTACAACCTGTTGAAGACCGTCGATCTCCCTCTCGACGAAGGAGAATCTGCGCCCCAGAGCACGGAGGGCGGCGTACGACCAGGCCAGGCGCCGCTTGTTCACCCGCACGGTCTGGGGTGCGGTGCTGTGTAAGGAAAGGGAACGCATCGACTCTCCTGCAGTCACTGGGCGGGGCAGCACGAGGCGCACCCAGCCGGCCAGCACGATGGGGTAGACGAGATATCCGAAGCGGGTGGCCGGGGCCAGGCACATGGCGGCAACCAGCCCCAGGGCCAGCCGGTCGGCGGCAGCCAGGGTGTGCATCGGGGGGCGTACGAGCAGGGAGATCCCGACGGCTAGGGCGGCAGCGGCCAGGGCGGCCACCGCGAGAGCGGTGCCACTGGGTATCAGTGCCGCGAGAAGGTGGCCGGGTAGTGGGCTGGCGGCCGGTGTAGGGGTGCCTCCCTCGCCCAGAGGGAAGAGGACGAGATGTTCAAGGAAGCTGTGGGGATGGGCCAGTGCGACAGGCAAGACGGCCAGAATCAATACGGCCCCGGCCATGATGACGCTGCGGACTGCGTGACGCTTTCCGCGGGTGGCGGCCAGTAGGGCCACAGCTACCGGGAGCAGGGGCCAAGCCGTCCATTTGAGTGCTGCCGCTGCTCCTATGGCCATTCCGGCGCGGTGGCTCGCGCCACTGCCGGCGAGTGCCAGGCCAAGGCACATCAGGCCGATGACCGGCAGGTCGACCCCTCCGACGGACATGGGCAGCGCGACAGCCGGACAGGCGGCCAGCAGCAATAACGGGCCCCGCATCCGGGGGTGTTTCTGCCGATTCATGACCTGAGCCGAAGCAGCCATGGAGGCGAGGAAGACCGCGCCGAACCACCATCGCGCATCCGCGAGGGGCGTGTCACCGAAGAGGGCATGAGGTAATCCGAGGACCGCCATGCCCGGCAGGTATGGGTTGTAGTCCTCCAGGTCGGCAGGTGCCTCCACGTACGGGCTGCCGGTTGCGAGCAGCAGGTCTCCTGAGCGCTCGACGACGTCGACCTCCAGTTGCGCGGCCCCCCGGGTCACAAGGATCACCAAGGGCACGAGAACCGCCCCGGTGACGGCCGTGAGGCTCGCCAGGTTTCCGTACCTGGAAGGTCTCCTAGCCCGCCCGGCCAGACATGCGGCCATGCCGTATCCGGCCGCAGCCGTCGTGCCCCACAGCTGATGGGTGGGAAGCGTGGAGGCCAGAGCCAGCAGCGAGGCGAACCCAGAGCATGTGGCCCAGCCGACGGCTTCCCAGGGCGGTTGCTTTCCGTGCCGCAGGCGGGAACGGCTGGTGTGCGTCGTCGCAGCCGCAGCCGGCTTCGCGAGTAGTTGCTGACCGTGCATCCGCCCCCCACTCATTTCCGGGACAGCAGTCTGCGAGGGAGGAGGGGGAGCGATCGTCAACCGTGGATGTGAGCATTCGGCTCAGCCCGTGGTACGAGCGAGCAGGCTCGAGTCAACCCCTGCGGTGACGTGAGCCCGGCCCCTCCGGACCAGAATGGGGAGCATGTGTCCGCTCACTCGACCGGAGGCCTCGCCCCAGCGGTCGGCTACCGCATGGGCCGCTGAAACCCGCGGATGGCGCTGGGTAGTCGCGCATCCCAGCGTCGGCGTGGCCTTGCTGCTGTGTCTGGCGGCATTCGAGGTCTGCCACGCCCGGATCACCTCTGCGACTGTCCTTGGGACCCTCCCTTTGGCGGTTCTGCCCCTGCTGTGGCGTCGCAGACGACCGGAGCTCTCCCATATCACCGTGGCGGCGGGGTTGCTGAACTTCCTCTTCCGGCCGGAGATGCTCTTCTCCGCGGCCATCGCGGGACTCATGGGCCTCTATACGCTTGCCCGCCGGCGGCTATGGCATCCGGCTGTCGTGGCCGGCGCCGCGGTGACCGGGGCGCTCTTGGTCAACATCGGGCACATCGCGATGGGCGTGTACGAACTGGGAGGGGCGTCGCCGGCCCTCGGCTCCGACGGCACACTTGACTACTTCACCGAGTCGTTTGTCCTCTCCGTCGCCATCGTGGCGACGGTCAGCGTTGCGGATGCGATGCGCAGCCGGGAAGATTCCCGGCGGGAGAGGGAAGCCGCGCGGCGCAGGTTCATCGACATCGAGCGTCGGCAGGCGGTGGAGGCCGAGCGGGCGGCAATCGCTCGTGAGCTGCATGACATCGTGGCTCACGCGGTCTCAGTGATCGCTGTGCAGGCGGAAAGCGCGACATACACCACTCCGGGGCTGACGCCGCAGGCCCGCGACGGCTTTCAGCAAATCGCCGGCTCAGCACGGGCGACTCTGACCGAGCTCCGGAACCTTCTCAACGTTCTGCGCAAAGACGCCGACGAGAAGGCGTCGCTGGCACCCCAGCCAACGCTGTCGTCCCTGGACGATCTCCTGGAGACGCATCGCTCCGCCGGCGGCCAGGTCGAGTTCTGCGTCCACGGATCACGTCCTGCTCTGTCATCTGCACTGGAACTTGCGGTGTACCGCATCGTCCAGGAGGCTCTGACCAATGCCCGGCGTCACGCGCGAGGCGCGCGTGTCCAGGTGGCCCTCGGCTTTGCCCCGAACGGAGTGAGCCTGCGGATCATCGACGACGGTCCTGGGCCGCCGGACGACAGGGACAGCGAAGGCCATGGTCTGAATGGCATGCGCGAACGCGCGGCCCTGCTCGGAGGACAGGTGACGTATGGCCGCGGCAGCGATGGCGGTTTCCTGATCGAGGCCGATCTGCCGTCCCAGGCGCCGTCGCGTGAGGACACGACTGTGCGCCGGCTGAAGAAGCGGCGAATTCGTGCGAGCTGATCCGCGGCTGGTCAGCAGATCCGCTCCTCCTGATCGCGCACCCACAGGTACGGGACCATGGCGGTGTTCCGCGTCCGGGGTAAAGGACGTACTTCGACGGTCCAGGAGTGCAGCCAGGTGACGATACGGGCAATCGTGGCAGACGACCAGACAGTGGTGCGGACTGGATTCGTGAACCTGCTCACGACACAGGACGACATTGAAGTGGTGGCAGAAGCAGCCGACGGCGAAGAGGCGGTCAGGCTCACGGCCCAGCAACGCCCGGACATCGTCTTACTGGATATCCGCATGCCGAAGATGGACGGCATTCAGGCGGCTCGCAGCATCTTGAGCGAAGCCGACGGAGCCACCAAGGTGCTCATGCTCACGACTTTCCACCTCGATGAATATGTTTTTGACGCGCTCGCGGCCGGCGCCAGCGGATTCCTGCTCAAGGACGCCACCTTCCCTGAACTGCTCCACGCGGTGCGGCTGGTAGCCGACGGCAAAGCCATGCTCGCCCCCGAAGTGACCAAGCAACTGATCGCCGAGTTCGTTCACCGGAGGCCCACCCGCATCGCCACCCCCGACCTCACCGGTCTCACCGCCCGTGAGGCAGAGGTCCTGCTGCTCATCGCCCAAGGACTGTCCAACAAGGAGATAGCGGAGCGACTGACAGTCACTGATCACACGGTCAAGACGCACATCAACCGACTGTTCACCAAACTCAACTTGCGCGACCGCGCACAGGCAGTGATCACGGCCTACGAGCTGGGTCTCATCACTCCAGGATCCCGCGCCCACGGCTGAAGCGCGTGACCCAAGCGGCCGTCCGCTCCGTCCTCACGTCTGCGACCAGGTCGTTACCGGCGCGGGAAGGCCCTGCCGGACCTCGGGACACCGGCATACTTGGAAGTAGCTCTCGGGTTCCAGCTGTGGCCCGGGCTTGCGGCGCCGCCTCCAGGGTGCCGGCCCTCCTGACGTGCCCGGCCAAGGGGCGGGGGGGAGGTATCCCTCGTCCCTCCTATCCCGTGCTCATGGTCAACGGCGCGCCGTGTCAGCAGGTCGTCGAAAGTGCCGTCGGCGGGCCGAACCAGTGGGCGAGGGCGTCGCGGGCCGCCGTCGTGGTCGTGTCGGGCGGGGCCACCCAGCCGATGTGGCCGTCGGGGCGGACCAACACCGCGCAGGTGTCCGGCAGTTCGCCGGGGCGGGCGGTGGTGACCGTGACCCGGTCGGCCCAGGGCGCGGCGGCCTCGCGGAGGGCGGGTGGTGCCGTGGTGTCGTCCAGCAGCAGCACTCCCCCGCCGGTCCGGTGGGTCGGGAGTTCGCCGTCGGGCGGCGGGACGTCGGGGAGCATCCGGCCCTCCCAGGGGTGGCCGCGAGGATCGTGGGCCGGGTAGCGGGTGCCGACGCCGGTGACGGTCTCGGCGAGGAAGCCGGCGGTCTCCTCCGACGTGACCAGTTCGGCGAGGAGGTCGCGCAGCGGGGCCAGCCGCTCGCCCTCGGCGGCGAGCAGGGCCTGGACGCGGGTGTCGCGCAGCAACCGGGCGCCGGCCGCGTGGCGTTCGGTGTGGTAGCTCTCCAACAGGCGCTCGGGGGCCAGGCCGCGGGCCACGAGGCCGAGCTTCCAGCCGAGGTTCATCGCGTCGTCGATCGCCGCGTTGACGCCGATCGCACCCGCCGGCGGGTGGATGTGGGCGGCGTCGCCGACGAGCAGCACCCGCCCCCGGCGGAGGCGTTCGGCCAGCCGGGCGGCGTCGCCGAACCGGGTGAGCCAGTGGACCTCGGCGAGGGCCACATGCCGGCCCAGGGCCCGGTCCAGCACGTCCTGGAAGCGGGCTCGTGTCACCGGCGCGTCGCGGTCCTCCGGCGGATCCGGTTCGGCGGTTATCAGACGGACATATCCGGGGCGTGGGACGGCGAAGACCGACGCGCCGCCGGGTCCGGTCGTCGGGCCGAAG
Organism: Streptomyces sp. URMC 126; assembly: GCF_051386555.1. Taxonomy (NCBI): domain Bacteria; kingdom Bacillati; phylum Actinomycetota; class Actinomycetes; order Kitasatosporales; family Streptomycetaceae; genus Streptomyces; species Streptomyces sp. URMC 126. Next base: position 26,994 of record NZ_JBPQTX010000016.1, on the reverse strand, counting down.
GGCAGGGCGGCCGGGTCGGCCAGGACGACGTCACCGAGGAGGGTGAAGCGGCGGGCGGGGGTGCCGGGGAAGGCGATGCCGGCCAGCTTCCGGACGGTGCTGCGCCCGCCGTCGCAGCCGGCGAGCCACCGGCAGCGCAGCCGGCGCGGCCCGTCCGGAGTCGTGACGTCCGCGGTGACCCCCTCGTCGTCCTCCCGGAACCCGGTGAGCCGGTGGCCGCGCAGGATCCGCACGCCCGACTCCCGTGCCCGCTCGGCCAGCAGTTCCTCGACGCGGGTCTGGGCGATGCCCAGGACGTACGGGTGGCGGGTGCGCATGGCGGTGAGGTCGAGGGCGGCCGTGCCGGTGAACGTCGTGGCCGGCAGCGTCGGGCCTTCGGCGAGGAAGCGATCGGCCAGGCCGCGGCGGTCGAGCAGGTCGAGGCTGCGGGCGTTGAGGTTGAAGCCGCGGCAGAAGCCGGGCGGGGCGGGGTCCCGTTCGAGGACCGTCGTGCGTACGCCGGCCAGGCCCAGTTCGCAGGCCAGCGTGAGCCCGGCGGGTCCGGCGCCGGCCACCAGGACGTCGGTGTGCGTGTCAGGCATGTCCGTCCCCCTCGGGCCACGGCAGCGCTCCGCGTTCGATCTCCTCGGCGGTGGCGCGCACCCACCGCAGCTCGGCCTCGGCCATCGCACGGGCGTACTCGGCCTCGATGACGAACAGCCGGGGCACTCCGTGGTCCTCCCGCGCCGCCTGGTACGCGCTTTCGCCGGCCGCCAGTCCGGCCTCCAGGGCCGCCGCCCGTTCGCGCAGCGCCTCCGCGGCGCGGCGCGGCCCGAGGGCGCCGAGGTAGGTGAGGGCGGAGACGAACCTGGGGAATTCAGGGGAGGGTTCGCGGATGAGTTCGTCGAGCCATTCGGTGAACCGGGCACGCCCTTCCGGGGTGTGGCGGTAGACGGTGCGCGCGGGGCGCCCGCCCACCTGTTCGGTGCCGTCCGCCTCGATCCAGCCGTCGCGGGCCAGCGCCCGGACGGTGTCGTAGAGGGAACCGGTGGTGAGCTTGAAGGCCGAGTCCAGCCCGCGTTCGCGCAGGGCGGCGGCCATCGCGTGCGGGTGCCGCGGCTGTTCCAGGAGGAGGCCCAGGACGGCGAGGGCCAGGGGGTTGGCGGGTCTTCGGACGGTCATCTCACTCCGCTCTCGCCGGGGCGGCGGCTCTTGCCGGGGCAGCCGCTCTTGCTGAGGCAGCCGAGCGCGGCTTGGCTCGGACCCGATTACTCGGATCCGAGCATAGAGGAGCCCGTCCTACCGCGCCAGCAGCTTCGCCTCCGTCTCCGGGTCCAGGCCGACCGGTTCGCGGTCCGGGCGCAAGGGCGGCCTGCCGCCCAGCGACTCCAGCCAGGCCCAGGTGTCGGCGACCGTCTCCCCGACCGGCCGGCAGCGCAGTCCGGTGGCCAGGGCCTTGCCGACCCCCGCCGCGAAGATGGTGGTGTGCTCCTCGCCCGGCGGCAGCCAGATGGGCAGGTCGGTCCAGGGGGCGACCCCGGCCGCGAGGATCGGCCCGGGATCCGTCCAGCACAGCTCGGCGTCGGAGCCGGTGACGCGGACGCAGGTTTCCAGGAGTTCGCCCATGGTGGTGTGGCCGGGCGGGCTGACGAGGTTGTAGGGGCCGCCGAGGCCGCGCGCGGCGGCGTCCAGGGTCCAGGCCGCGAGGTCGCGTGCGTCGATGTACTGGAGCGGCGACGCGGCCGGGCCCGGGGCCAGGACCCGGCCGCCGCGCGCGACGCGCAGCAGCCACCAGGGCAGCCGGCCGACGTTCTCCCCCGGGCCGAGGACCAGCCCGGCCCGGACCAGCAGCGCCCGGTCGCCGAAGGCGTCGCACGCCGCCAGTTCCCCGCCGCGCTTGGCCTCCGCGTAGGGGACCTCGCCGGCGTCCGGCGAGCCGTCCACCAACGGGCCGTCCTCCGCGAGCCCGGCCGGGCACGGATGCCGGTGGACGGAGCGGCTGGAGACGTAGGCGTAACCTCCCGCCCGGCCCGCCAGCAGCCGGGCGGTGTCACGGACCGCCGAAGGCGCGCCCGACCAGGTGTCCGCGACCAGGTCCCACTCGCCCCGGGCCAGCGCGGCCAGTCCGCCGTCCGCCCGGCGGTCGCCGTGCAGCGCCGTCACGCCGGGCGGCGCCGGATGCCGGCCCCGGTGGAAGACCGTCACCTCCCAGCCGCGGGACAGGGCGTCGTCCGTCAGGGCGCGGCCCACGAATTCCGTTCCTCCGAGTATCAGCAGTCTCATGGCCACGACCCTGCCCACGGGGTGTGCCCGGTGGAACCCCCGCATGCTCTGGGCGTAATCCGGGGAGGTTCGGGTGCGGAGGAGAGGCACCGGGGAGAGCGGGTACGGACGTGGCACGAGGCAGCATCGACCGCGGTGACGGCCGGACGGTGGCGGTCGTGGGGGCCGGGGCGGCCGGGACGAGCGTGCTCGCGCACCTGGTGGAGGCCGCCGCGCACCAAGACGGCCGGCCCGTCGGAACGGTCTTGGTGGTCGATACGTCGCGGCCCGGCTGGGGACGTGCCTTCGGTGACGCCGATCCTCTGCTGATGTGCAACAGCGCCGCGAACGTCAACTCCCTCTTCCCGGACCGGCCGGACGACTTCGTCGGCCACCTGCGCGCCCACGGCTGGACGGGCGCTCCCGACACGTGCGTACCGCGTGCCGCCATGGCCGCGTACTGCGCGGACCGCTGGGAGCGCGCCCGGGCGGACGCCGAGCGCGCGGGCATGACGGTCCGTCAGATCCGCTCCCACGTACGGTCCGTCGGGCTCGGGGGCGGAACGCCGCGGCTGCGGCTGGACGACGGATCGGAGCTCGCGGCGGACGACGTGATCCTGGCCACCGGGGTGCACCGGCCGCGCGTGCCCCGGGGGTTCGAGGCGTTCACCGGTCACCCCCGCTACCTGGACAGCCCCTACCCCTCCGCGCGGCTCCGCGCCGCGCTCGGCGGCGGGCGGCGCGTCCTCGTGCTCGGTTCGCGGCAGTCCGCGGTGGACGCGGCACTGCTGCTGTGCCGGGACGGCCACCGCACCACGCTGACCTCGCCGTCCGGCGCCCTGCCGGCGGTACGGCTCTCGCTGCACGCCCCGCCGCGGGACTTCCCGCCGCTGGAGCGCATGGCCCGGCTGGACCCCGGCGATCCGCTGCTGGAGCGGCGGATGACGCGCTGCGTGGTGGAGGCCGTCCGGCTGCTGGGCGGCCGTCCGTTGCGCGCGCAGACGTCGCGGGCCGCCGATCCCGTCCGGCGCCTGGCGGAGGAGACCGCGCTGGCGGAGGCCGGGGAGTGCCGGTGGCCGGGGGTGGCGGTGGCCGTGATCGAGGCGCTGACCGCCTTCGCCGACGGTGTGCCGCCGGACCGTACGCGGGCCCTGATGCGGCGCTTCGACTGGTTCGTCGGCCGCTATCTGACCGCCCTCACCGTGGTCAACGCCCGCCGGCTGCTGGAGCACTGCGCGACGGGCGCGCTGCGGGTGGCCCCCGCCTACCCGGAGTCCGTCGCCTTCGCGGACGGGGTGTGGCGGGTGTCCGCGCCGGGGCGCCCGCCCGAGACGTACGACCACGTCGTCAACGCCACCGGCTTCCTCCCCCCGGAACTCGCCTGGGGGGCGGACGGCACGGAGCTCCTGCTCTCCCCCGCCGGCCCGGGTGCCCCCGGGGTCGGCCGCCTGGAGGCGGATCTGCGCGTGCGCCGGGCCCCGGGCGCGCCGCCGGAGCGCGTCTGGGTGGCCGGGGTCGGCACGCACGTCCGCATCCCGTTCGCCAACCACCTGCGGACGGTGGTCCGGCAGGCCCGGTGGGTCGCCGGCCAGGTGGTGGAGGGGGCTGCCGAGGGGACGGGCCGCCGGTGAGCGCGGCTGGCGGGATCGCGTCCTTGCCCGGCGGGTCCCCGGCCGGTGGATACTGGCCGCGGCCGGCTCCCGGCCCGCCGGGGCGGACGCCCCGTGTCGACGGGCCGGTGACGTGCCGGGGCGCTGTCCGTCGGGAGGGATGACTCATGGCGATGGTCCGGACAAGGCGCGGCGAGGACGGCGTCCTCAACCTCCCCCGGACGGCGACGGGCGTCGACCGGTTCTTCCACGCGGTCCGCGCCCGCCGGCCGCGCCGGCCGCCGGGGGTGCCCGGGGAGCCGCGCTGGCGCGGCGACTTCGTCGTCACGGACGCGGACGGGCCGCGCGTCACGCTCCAGGAGTTCGGCTACGCGAGCCGCGAACTCGGCCGCCACGGCGGCACGGTGGACGACACCGCGCTCGTGGGCCCGTTCCGCCTCCTCACGGCGGAGGGCCTGGACCGGCTGGCCGAGGTCTGCGACCGCCTCGAACCGGCGGCCGGCTCCAGCCGGTTCATCGCCACCCGCCGGCTGCGCGGCGCCGACCTCGCGTCCCCGTTCCTCCACAACATGATCCGCGACCGCGGTTTCCTGCTCGCCTGCTCCCGGATCGCCGGCGTCCCGCTGATCCCCCACCCGCTGCGCCTCCCGACCGCGCAGATCAACTACTTCGAGGGCAGCGGCCGTCCGGAGATCGTGCGCTGGCACCGGGACGGCATGGACTACGTCTTCACCCTCCAGCTCAGCGACGGCGCCGACTACGAGGGCGGCCGCTTCACCTACTTCCAGGGCCGCACCGGCGAGTTCGACGACGTCACCGCCGACGACCCGCGCATCCGCGAGGCGGACTGCCGGGCGCGCGGCGCGGCGCTCTTCCTGCACGGCAGCCGCATCTTCCACGCGGTGACCCCCGTGACGCGGGGCCGCCGCGTCACCCTGGTGATCTCCCTGTTCTGCCCCTACTTCGCCCGCCGGGACTCCAACACCTTCTGGCACCTGGCCGGCGACGACGGCATCCTGGCCACGGTCCCCGGCTGGCTGCGCCTGAAGTGGCCCGTCCGCGACCCGGCGCTCGACTTCGGCATGCGGGCCGGCAGCCCGGTGGTGACCTGGGAGGACCTACGCCGCTGAGGCGGCGGGGGGCCGCTGATCTCTCGGGAAGCCGTGACTCCGCGCCGCGCTCCGGCCCGCCGGAGGCCTCACACGTCGTGCCCGCCCAGCCTCGCCAGTTCCTCCTCCGTCAGGGCGAGGTCGGCCGCCGCCGCGGAGTCGCGGACGCTGGTGGGGCGGGTGCCGCCGGGGATGGGTATCACGGTCGGGGAGGCGGCCAGGAGCCAGGCGAGGCAGACGCGCTGGGGGCTCACCCCGCGTTCGGCGGCGATGGTGTGGAACGCGGCGAAGGTGTCGTCCGCGGCCGGGCCGGAGGTTCCGTCGAGGGAGCTGCGGGAGATGCCGCCGAGGGGGCTCCACGGGAGGAAGGCGATGCCCAGCTCGGCACAGAGCCGCAGTTCCGGCGCGCTGTCGCGGACGGCGGGCGAGTAGCGGTTCTGTACGGAGACCAGCCGGTCGCCGAGGATGTCGCGGGCCAGCCGGATCTGCGCCGTGTCGACGTTGGAGATCCCGGCGAGGCGGATGGTGCCCGCGTCGAGGAGGTCGCGCAGGGCGCCGAGCGAGTCGGCGAACGGCACGGCCGGGTCGGGCTTGTGGAGCTGGTAGAGGCCGATCGCCTCGGTGCCGAGGCGGCGCAGCGACTCCTCGCACACGCGCTTCAGCCGGCGCGGGTCGCCGTCGACGGTCCAGCCGCCGTCCGGCGTGCGGCCCCGGCCGCCCTTGGTGGCGACGAGGACGGCGTCGCGGTCGCCGCCGTACGTGGCGAGGGCGCGGGCGATCAGCAGTTCGTTGTGGCCGGGTGTGCCGTCGGGGGCGTAGTAGGAGTCGGCCGTGTCGATCAGGGTGACGCCGGCGTCGAGCGCGGCGTGCACGGTGGCGATGGCGCGTGCCTCGTCGGGGCGGCCTTCGATCGACAGGGGCATCGCCCCGTAGCCGATGGCGCCGACGCGGAGGTCGCCGAGTGCGCGGTACTGCATGTCAGTTGTCTCCGGTGAGTGCGGTGGCGGCGGCCGTGGCGAGGACGTCCGGCAGCCAGGCCGAGGTATCGCGGAAGGTGAATCCCAGGCCGAGCGCCCGGGAGTTGTCCATGGCGTAGTAACGGTCGAAGGCGAAGGGTGAATAAGGGCCCTCGGGGACGGTGTTCAGCACCACGCGTCCCCGGGGAATGTGTTCGGCCAGCAGGCGGCAGAGGTCGGTGACGTCCAGCAGCCCGTGGGAGCAGGCGTTCACCGGCCCGGTGAATTCCCTTCCGGCCGTCCGGAAAAGGAAGTCCGCTATGTCGTCGACGTGAAGGAAGACCGACGGATGGGCGGTCGGCGGGACGGCGATCGGGGTGCCCGTCCGGATACGGTCGGCGTAATGCGCGAGCCGTCCGGTGAAATCGTCGGCGCCGCCCAGGACGTGGGCGGTGCGCACGGCGACGGACGGGAAGGCGGGGTCGGCCGCGAACACGGCCTCGGCCTGGCGCTTGCCCTCGCCGTAGCTCCAGGGCGTCGCCGGGGCGAGGTCCACCGGATGGGAGGCGGCGTCGAAGGCCGTCTCCGGCAGGGGCGCGGACGCGCCGGTGACGTCGTCGTACACCTCGATCGTCGAGGTCATCACATAGCGGCCGGTGCGGCCGGCGAAGACCCGGCGGGCGACGGCCGCCTGTACGGGCGTGTAGCAGACCTGGTCGAGGACGACGTCGAAGGTCCGGTCGCCGAGGGCCGTCCGCAGGGCCCGCTCGTCGTCGCGGTCGGCGACGACGTGGTCGGCGCCGGGCGGGGGCGCGGCGGAGCCGCGGTTGACGACGGTGACCGACGCGCCGGCGTCGAGCAGCCGGGATATCAGCCGTTTTCCGAAATAGCGGTTTCCGCCGATGACGCAGACGTCCCGTGGCACACCGTCGCGTGGCATGGCCGAAGTCCTCCCATTCCGGGGCGGATTCCCCGCCCGTTCCCCGCCCGTTTTCCGACGCCGACCAGTGTTACCGTGACTGATCGTTTCCTGAAGGGGGAGTCATGGGAGATTCGGCCGTCCTGCCGAAAGAACCTCGGCATCCGCGCGCCGCCGCCAATGATTCGACGGTGGCCTTCGACGCGGTGGACCGGCGGCTGATCGGCCTCCTCCAGAGCGAGGGCCGGATCACCCTCAGTGAGCTGGGCCGCCGGGTGCGGCTGAGCCCGGCCGCGGTCGGCGAGCGGGTCCGGCGGCTGGAGAACGGCGGGGTCGTGACCGGGTACACGGCCGAGGTGTCGCCGGCGCGGCTGGGGTACGGCGTCCAGGCGTTCGTCCGGGTGAACCCGTACCCCGGTTACACGCTGCGCCACCCGGCGGTCACCGTGCTCACCGACCGTCCGGAGGTCCTGGAGGCGCATCACGTCGTCGGCGAGGACTGCTGGATCCTGAAGGTCGCGGTGGTGGACACCGGGCACCTGGAGGAAGTGCTGGAGCGTGTCTCGGCGTTCGGGCGGACGACGACGTCGGTGGTCCTGTCGTCGCCCGTCCCGCGCAAGGTGCTGCTGCCGGCCGAGCCGCGGCCGCTCTCCTGACCGAGCCCGCACGGCCTCCGGTGCCGTTCCGCCCTGAGCCCGGACGATCCCCGGCCCGCCGTTCCCGGTGTGGTCGAGGGAGCTGTGCGGACGTCAGCGGCTGCTGTTCCGCTCCTGCTCCGTCCGCCAGTACAGGACGAGGAAGAGCGCGAGCAGCAGGTCGTCGGGGAGCGCGTCCCCGTCGGCGCCCTCCAGCCGCACCACGTGCGGCCGGCTGCCGAGCTTGTCGTAGGAGATCTCCAGCGGCCCCACCGTCCGCACCCGGCTGCCGAGCTGGTCGTAGTCGAGCGCGTACGGGCCGATCCGCCGGAGCCTGCTGTTGAGCTTGTCGTAGGCCAGGTCCCAGGTGCCGACGGCGGTGGGCCGGCCGGTCCACTTGGTGTAGGCGATCTCGGCGGTGCCCACGCGGCGGAGCCGGGTGCCCATCGTGTCGTAGTCGAGCTCCCAGGGGCCGAGGCGGAGCGGGCGGCCGGCCCACTTGGCGTAGGTGATCTCGGCGGGGCCGATGTGCCGCAGGCGCGTCCCCAGCGTGTCGTAGTCGAGTGTGATCTCCATGGCTCCCTCTCCCGGCGTTCCGCCGCACCGCCACACCGCCGCTCCCCGGGTCAGTGCCCGCCCGTGACCTTGAACCCGCGCGGTACGAGCCACACGGTCAGGACGGTGACCGCGGCCACGATGCCCGCGGAGACGTACGCGGTGGTCGTCAGCGCGTCGTCGAAGGCGGCGCGCGCCGTCTCCAGCACCCGCCGGCCGGTCTCGCCGCCGGTGCGCCGGGCGATGTCGGCGGCTCCGCCGACCGAGCCGCGGGCCTCGTCCAGGTCGGCGCCGCGCAGCGGCAGCCCGGTCATCCGGCCGGTGAAGACGGCTCCGTGGATGCTGCCGAGCAGTGCCACGCCGAGGCCGACGCCGAGTTCGTAGGCGGTCTCCGAGACGGCGCCCGCCTGCCCGGCCCGGTGCGGCGGCACGGCGGAGACGAGCACGGACGCCGCCGCGGTCATCGCCAGCCCGTCGCCGAGGCCGAGCAGCGCCAGCACCCCGCCGACGACGGGGTAGTCGTTGGGCACGGGGGTCAGGGCGAGCAGCAGGAAACCCGCGACCAGCGCGCCGAGGCCGACGGCCAGGACCGTCCGGACCCCGGCCCGGTGCATGACCCAGGGTGACGCCAGCGAGCCGGCCAGCATGGCCCCGGCCGACGGCAGGGTGCGCAGCCCGGCCTGGGCGGGCGAATAGCCGTGGACGTACTGCAGCCACAGCGAGATCAGGAACAGCGCGGCGCCGATGGCGAGCATGGCCAGGAGGGTGGCCAGCGCGGCGGCCAGGAAGGGGCCGTTCCGGAACAGCCGTACGTCCAGCAGCGGATCGTGGGAGGCGAGCTGCCGCCGGGCGAAGAGGACGAGCAGCAGCACGCCCAGGAGCAGCACCGCCACGTCGGCGGGGGCGAGGCTGCCCTTGGCGACGTGCTTGACGCCCCAGGCGAGGGCCACGACGCCGGCGACCGAGAACAGGGCGCCGAGCCGGTCGAGCCGCCCGTGCTGGGGCACGCGGTACTCGGGGAGCAGGCGTACGCCCGCCGCCACGGTGACGACGACGATGGGGACGTTCACCCAGAACGCCGCCGACCAGCCGTACCGTTCGACGAGGAGCCCGCCGATGAGCGGCCCCAGGCAGGCGCCCGCGCCGGCCACCGCCGCCCAGACGCCGATGGCCAGCGCCCGCTCGCGGTCGTCGGTGAAGACGGCCCGGATGAGCGAGAGGGTCGACGGCATGACCATGGCGCCGCCGAGGCCGAGCAGCACCCGTCCGGTGATGAGCTGCCAGGAGCTGTCCGCCGTGGCGGCGACCACGGAGGCGAGGCCGAAGAGGACGAACCCCGTCAGGAACAGCCGTTTACGGCCGAAGCGGTCGCCGACCGCGCCGCTGGTGACCAGCAGGCCGCCGAGGACCAGACCGTAGATGTCGATGATCCAGAGCTGTTCGAGGGGGCCGGGCCGCAGATGGTCGACCAGCGACGGCAGGGCGACGTTGAGGATCGTGGCGTCCATCGCCACCAGCAGCAGGCTGGCGCACAGCACCGCGAGGACCGCCCAGCGGTCCGCTCGCTTCCCGGTCGCGGGCCCGGCGGCCCGGCGCGGGCGGGCGCCCGTCATTCGAGCAGGCCCCGGCGCATCGCCTCGGCGACGGCGGCGGCGCGGTCGGACACCCCGAGCTTCTCGTAGAGCCGCTGGGTGTGGGTCTTGACGGTGCTCGCGCCCAGGTAGAGCTCGCCGGCGAGCTGCGGGATGCTCTTGCCCTCCGCGAAGCCCCGCAGCACCTGCCGCTCGCGGTCGGAGAGGACGGTCTCGTCGCGGTCGGCGCGCAGCCGGATCTGGTCGACGAGGCCGTCCGAGAGGTCCTCGGAGACGACCTGTTTGCCCCGGGCGACCTTCAGCACGGCGTCCACGATCTCGGAGCGCTTGGCGTCCTTCGCCAGATAGCCGGCGGCGCCCTCCTGGACCGCCCGGTAGACGACCGCTCCGTCGGTGGTGGCGGACAGCAGCAGGACGCGGGTCGGCAGCCGGTCGCGGACGACGGCGTGCAGCACGGCGAGGCCGTCCAGCCCGGGGAGCCGGTAGTCGACCAGGGCCACCCGGGGCTCCAGCCGGCGGACGGCGTCGAGGGCCGCGGGCCCGTCCCCCACCTCGGCGACCGAGATCCGGCCGCTGAGCTGGAGGCCGCGGGTGATGCCCTCGCGGTAGACAGGATGGTCGTCGGCGACCACCACCGTCACCTGCGTACCGGAATCGGTCTCCATGGGCCCGCCACTTCCGTGCTCGCGGTCGCCACCGTCCGGGCCGTGGGCCCGGAGTGCCCCTTTCGTCCACCATAAGCGGGCCGCCGCCCTCCGGCCGCTCCGGGCGCCCGGCCGCGCCCCGGCCACCGATCGGAGGACCCTCCGCTCCCCCGCCCCGCCGCCCGGCCGGCGGACCCCGGGCCCGCGCACCGGACCGCAGGCTGGAGGGGAGACGAAGGAACGGCACGCGACGGAAGGAGTGAGCGGGCATGACGACGGACACGGTCGAGCGGGTGGTCGTCGGGGTGGACGGTTCGGCGGGCAGCGTGGCGGCCCTGCGGCAAGGGGCCCGGGAGGCCGCCCGGCACGGCGCGGTCCTCTGCCCGGTGTACGCGTGGGCGCCGCCCGGCGGCGAGGCGGCCGACGCGGTCAGCCCCGCCCCCGCGGACGTACGCGCCCACTGGCAGCGGGCGGCGGCGACGGTGGTCCGGCAGACCTGCGAGGCGGCGTTCGGCCCGGCCCCGCCGGGGACGGTCCTGCGCCCGCGCGCCGTCCGCGCCGCCCCGGGGCCCGCGCTGGTCGCCCTGGCCCACGACCCCGGCTCCCTGCTCGTCGTGGGCACGGGCGAGCACGGGCCGCTCCACCACGTCCTGCACGGCTCGGTGAGCCGCCACTGCCTCCGGCACGCCCGCTGCCCGGTCCTCGTCGTGCACCCCACCCCGGCGGACCACCGGGTCGCGCCGGTCCCGAACGGCAGGCCGCGCATGGACGCGCCGGTCCGACGGCCGGACGACGCGCCGGCGGGCCCGTCTCCCGTCGCGGCGGGCCGCTGAACGGGGTCACGGCCGGGACCGCGACCATCGGCGTCGGGCGGGGCGCGCCGGGGCGGCGTCGGGCGCCACACCGCCCGCCGGCGGCCGAGCCCGCCGGCACCCGGGCATCGCCGCCCTCCACATCCCCGTCTCCCCCCTGGGCCCCGGCGGCCCCCCGGCGCGGGCGCGCCGCCGGCGCGTGATCGACTGGCCTCATGCCGCATGCCATCGCCCCCGACGGGACCCGCCTCGCCCACCAGGTGCGGGGGTCCGGGCCCCCGCTCGTCCTGCTCGCCGGGCAGGCGAACTCCCACCGCTGGTGGGACGCCGTCCGCGCCGACTTCCATACGGCCCGCAGCACCGTGACCCTCGACTACCGGGGCACCGGCGACAGCGACAAGCCCGACAAGCCGTACGGCACCGAGGAGTTCGCCGACGACGTCGTGGCCGTCCTGGACGCGCTGGGCGTCGGACGGGCGGACGTCTACGGGACGTCGATGGGCGGCCGGGTCGCGCAGTGGGTGGCCGTCCGGCACCCGCACCGGGTGCGCCGGCTGGTCCTGGGCTGTACCTCCCCCGGCGTCCGGGGGGTGCCGGCCGGGCCGGAGGTCCGCGCGGCCCTCGCCGCCCCGGACCCGGCGGCGGCCGAACGCACCCTGCTGGACCTGATGTACACGCCCGCTTGGCGGGCCGCGCACCCCGGCCCGTACACCGTCCTCGGCGACCCCGCCATGCCGGGCCACGCCCGGCGGCGGCACCGCCTGGCGAGCGCGCGGCACGACGCCTGGGACGCCCTGCCGGACATCGCCGCGCCCACCCTGGTGGTGCACGGCACCGACGACCGGTTCAACCCCACCGCCAACGCGCACCTGCTGGCCGACCGGATCCCGGGCGCCCGCCTCCGGCTCCTCCCCGGCGCCCGGCACGCCTACTTCGAGGAGTTCCGCGCCGAGGCGAGCCCGCTGGTGCTCGACTTCCTGACCGCGCCGGAGTGACCGGAGCGAGCGGACGCGGCGGTCCGGTCAGGCGGTGTCGAACCGGGCGGCGAGCCGCGCGACGTCCTCGGGGGGAAGGGTGATGCCGAACTCCTCGGCCAGGCACGCCCCGAGTTCGTCGGCCTCCAGCTTGCGCTCGGTGCGGGAGCCGTCCGGGCGGAGGGTGGTCACGGCGGCGGCGTCGAGCGAGAGCTGCCGGTCGACGGCGAACCGCTGCGCGATCGGGCGCCGGACGAACGGGGAGCGGGGGTGGCTGGAGACGTAGTGGCTGCCGACGACGTAGTCGATGGTGTAGTGGGGGGCCAGGGTGAAGGTGTGGCGGTCGAGCCAGCCGTCGGAGCGGCGCTCGTGCAGCCACCAGTCGTCGATGCCCCGCTCCCCCGGACGCCGTTCCACCCGGAACCGCCGGCCTTCGAAGTCCGCCTCAACGCCGTCGGCCAGCTCGATCGGCTCCAGCGGGCCGGATCCGAAGCCGACGTCGCACAGCCAGGTCCGCCCGTCGTCCTCGGCCTCCACGGCCAGCAGGGCGTGGGTGGCGGGGAGGAGCTTGTCCGCGCCGAGCGTGACCCGGCCCAGCAGGCCGGTGAAGCGGAAACCGAGCCTTTCCAGCACGGCGGCGAACAGGACGACGTGCTCGAAGCAGTAGCCGCCGCGGCGTCGCCGCACCAGCTTGTCCTGGACCGACTCCACGTCCAGCGGGATCGGGTTCCCCAGCAGGACGTCGAAGTTCTCGAACGGGATCGAGGTGACGTGCGCCCGTTGCAGGGCCCGCAGCACCTCCCTGACCGGCCGGCGCTCCCCCGTGTACCCGACCCGCTCCAAGTAGGCGTCCAGGTCCAGCAGGCCGCCGTGCCATTCCCGGCCGTCCGTCGGCCGGCCGGTGTGCGGCGCGGTCATGACTCCACCCTTCCGGACCGTGGGGGTCCGCTGTCGTACGTGTCGGGACGCGTGCCGGTGGTCTGCGTTTCAACGACCGGTACACGTCCGACCCTACGTGCTGTGAGCTGCGGGAACATCCGCCGTCCGACCGGCCCGGGCGGGCTCCCGGCCCTAGGCGGGCCGTCCGCCCCGGGACGGACGGGCCCCGGGACCGGCCTACGACCGAAGTCCCATCCGCCCGGGGGACGGGGGACGGGGGACGACGGGGTCCCCCGTCCCGTCCACCGGTCGGCCGGGGCGCGCCGGGCGGGCCGCCGCCTAGCGTGGACGGCGTCGAGAGGAACGCGGCGTCACCGGCCTGGACAGGACACGACGCCGTACGGGACGCGCGGGAGCCGAGCGGCGAAGGAGGCGAGCTCATGACCGGGATCAGGATGCCGGCGGCGTGGACGGGGAAGACCGCGCGGAACTCCGCGGGCGCGCCCCGGCCGCACGTCCGGGACGGCACGGTCGCCCTCGTCGTGGCCGCCCTCGTGGTGCTGGAGGCGTCGGCCCTGCGCCTGGTGCCGGTGGCCGACTGGCCGCCGGCCACCCTGGCCCTGGGCGTCGCCCTGGCCACGGTCGCCGTGACGGTCCACACGCTGGGCCGCCGCTCCGCCCGCGTCCGCCGCGACCGCCGGCCCCCGGCCCCGGGCGGCGCCCTGTTCGACGCCGCCACCCGCGCCGGCTGCCCGCTGGACGCCCTCCGTCCCGGCCTGCCGCCGTCGGACCCGACGGCCGAGAACCGGCTCTGCGCGGCCTGGATCCTCGCCCACCGCGGACACGACGCGCTCTGGCTGAGCCGCCACCTCGATCTGCCGGAGGGGGTCGCGGACGCCCTCGTCCGCGCCGCCCGGGCGGACGCCGGGGACCCCGGCGGTACGGCCGCCGGCCGCCCTCCGGGCGAGCAACACGGTGGACCGCCGCGCCGGCGGGCTCCTACCATGCCCCGGTGATCGACAACTCAGGGGAAGCACGACTCGCCACCACCACCACGACACTCACCATTCCCACCCCGGACGGCCGGGCCGACGCGTTCGCCGTCTTTCCCGACGACGGCGCCCGGCACCCGGGAGTGCTGCTGTACACGGACGCCTTCGGCCCCCGGCCCGTGATCCGGGAGCTCGCCCGGGAGCTGGCCGGGCACGGGTACTACGTGCTCGTCCCGCACCTCTACTACCGGGAGGGCCCCGCGCCGGTGGCCGAACTGCCCGAGCACATCGGCGAGGAGGTCCGGCCGGCGCTCATCGCCCGGCTGATGCCGCTGGTCGAAGCGCAGACCCCCGAGCGGATCCTGCGCGACGCCGAGGCCTACCTCGCGTTCCTCACCGGGCGGCCCGAGGTGGACGCCGGTCCGGTCGGCGTGGTCGGCTACTGCTGGGGCGCGGCGCTGGCGCTGCGTACCGCCGCGGCCCATCCCGGCCGGGTGGCCGCCGTCGCCGGGTTCCACCCCGGCTTCCTGGTCACCGACGCGCCCGACAGCCCGCACCGGGTCCTATCCGAGCTGCCCGCGGAGGTCCATCTCGGTCTCGCCGAGGGCGACATGACGCCCGAGGCCGCCGCCGAGCTCGGCCGGGCCCTGGACGCCGCGGGGGCCGCCCACACCATCGAGGTCTACCCGGGCACGGTCCACGGCTTCACCATGGCCGACACGGAGGCCTTCGACCCCGCCGGGCTGCGGCGCCACTGGGACCGCCTGCTGCCGCTGCTCGGCCGCGCCCTGTCCGACGGCTGACGGCAGGCGCTACCGTCCGCCGCCTGTACCCCCGCCGCCCGTACCCTCGCCGCCCGCGCCCGCCCGCGTCCGGCAGTAGGCGTCGCGGCCCGAGCGGTAGCCCGGGGGCCCGGGGACGCTCAGCAGGACCGCCCAGTGCGCGGCGTTCGCCTCGATGGCCTCCTCGGCGCGCCGCCTGGCCGCCGGCCCGTCGGCGGCGGCCTGGGGGCGGGCGTTCTCCCAGGCGGTCTCGCGCCACAGGTGGAGCAGTTCGCGGGCGGTGTGCCGGGCGAGGGGGTTCCAGCGGGAGTCGCCGAGGGCGAGGAGGGGGTCGTAGCGCCGGGCGACGTCCTCGACGGCCGGCTGGTAGGCGCGGTCGAGGACGGCCTGGACGCGTTCGTAGTCCGGTTTGCGGGACGCGCCGCCGGGGGCGCGCGGCCCGAGCGCCGCCAGGACGTACGGCATGTCCCGCTGGATGTGGGCGTTCGACGCGAGGAGCACGTCCTGGCCCGCGTTGAGGTCGCCGGAGCGGGCGGCGTCGAAGGCGGCGCGCCAGGCGGCCGGGACCGGGCGGCCGGCCCGGTCCGCGTGGTAGGCGGCGAGATAGTGGTTGACGAAGCCGGTGTTGAGGCTGCCGCCCACCCACCGCGGCTCGTCGAACGCGCCCGCCCGGACGGCCGCCGCCAGCGACTCCTGCAGCCGCGTGTACACAGCGGCGAAGGGGGCCCGGTGGTCGCAGCCGAGGCCGTCGCGGAGCCGGCCGAGCACGCGGGCGGCCTCGTCCGCGCAGCCGGCCGGCGGCCCGGCGCAGTGGACCTCCCGCGGCACGCCGGCGGCCGGGGCCGCCCCGGCGGGTTCCGCCGCGACCGGGAAGAGCAGGAGCAGGACGGAGGCGGCGAGTCCCGCCGCCCGGCGTGTGGTGGTGGAACCCTTCATCACTCCCCCGGCCGTCATAGACGTCACGCCGGTCCAACGAGCGTGCCGGGCGCCGGTTGCGGGGGCGGGCGAACGGGTCCGCCGGGCCGGGCTAGGCCGAGAACCGCCGCATCAGCCGCACCCCCTGCGCGGGCGTCAGGTGCGGGAGGTACGCCCTGCCGATGGCGCGGGTGATGGCCGGGAGGGCCGCCGGGTCGGGGTAGGCCATGTACAGCGGCCGGTAGTGCGGCTGGAACTTGGCCTTGAAGTGCAGCAGGGAGCGGAAGCCGTAGACGGGTTCGAGCACCTTGCCCGCGTAGTCGAGCATCCGCTGGAGCGCCGCCGGGGGTTCCGCCGTGGCGGTACGGGCCAGCGGGGCGCCGGAGAGGCTCAGGAAGCGGGCGCCCTCCTCCTTGAAGCCGAGGGCGGCGGAGGCGATCAGGAACTCCATGGAGCCGCGGAAGCCGTTCGTCCGGCGGCGCATGAAGTCCAGGGTCCAGCCGACCGGCACACCGGCCGCGCCGCCGCCGTACACCGGCATCCAGCTGGTGACGCCGTGCACCGTCCGGTCGCCGTCCACGGCGATGAGGCAGCGGATGGCCGGGTCGTCGAGTTCGTCCAGGCCGCCGAGTGTGAAGCCCATCTCGGGCAGGCCCTTGTCCGCGACCCACTCCTCGCTGATGCCGCGGATCTGGTCGGTGAGCGCGACGGGGGCGTCGCGGTAGGACCACCACTCGGCGGTGACGCCCTCCTTGCCCGCCTTGTTGAGGGCGGTGCGGACGTCCTGCCACTTCTTCCCGGTGAAGGCGAGTTCCGGCAGCGGCACCACGGTGTCCTCGGCGACCTGCACCGACCGCCAGCCCAGCCGTTCGGCGGCGGCGCGGACTCCGTCGCCGACGCTGTAGAAGCAGGGGGTCCAGCCGCGTTCGTCGCAGAAGCGGGAGAACTCCTCGACGGCGGGCAGCCGCGCGTCGGGGGCGCCGAAGGGTTCGCCGGTGGTGAGGGCGACGGTGGCGATCACCCGGTAGGCGACGGCGGCCCGGCCGTCCCGGGTGAACCAGTAGTAGTTGCCGTCCCACGTCGTCAGGAAGGAGAGGGTGGAGCCGCCGTGCGCGACGAGGAGGTCCCTGGCCCGGACGGCGGCATCGGCGTCGGTGTGCAGCCGGGGCCGGCGGAGGGTGACGAGCAGCGCCGCCAGCGCGACGAGCCAGAAGAGCAGGCCGCAGTACTGGTAGAGGGCCTTGGCGGTGCCGCCGACGGGGACGGGCCAGGGGGCGAAGTAGCCGAGGAAGGCGGGCGGGAGGAACGCGGAGACCAGCCCGCCGAGGAGGGCGCCGGCGCCGGCCGGCGGATCGTACTGGTCGCGGACCGCGTATCCGAGGCCCAGGTAGGCGGCGCAGGTCAGCAGGAACGCCCCGCCGGTGACGGCGGCGAGCCCGCGGGTGGCGGTGCGCGGCAGCCGTAGGTCGAAGCGGTCGCGGGTGACCACGAGCAGGCCGAGCACCAGGACGGGGAGCAGCATCTGTTCGGCGAAGTACTGGACGAAGGCGGCGTGTTCGGCCGGTGCGGCGCCGTAGGTGCTGGGGTTGCCGAGGAAGTCGTGGAGCCAGTAGGCGAAGAGGGCGAGCCAGGCGAGGTGCAGCAGGACGGCGAGCGTCCAGGCGAGGCGCCGGCCGCGGCGCAGTCCTTCGGCGAGGACGAGCAGGATGACGGGGACGAGGACGGAGAGGGCGGCGGCCGGGGAGTCGTAGAAGTCGCGGAGGGCGTGGACGGCGTCGCAGTCGAGGGAGGACAGGGCGCAGGCGTCGGTGACGTCCTGGGCGTCGGGCCGGGTGGAGACGTAGACCTCGTTGAAGGTGCTGAAGGGGCCGCGGGCGTCCGGGGAGAGGGTGGCGATCATGGGGCCGATCGCGGAGGCGGCGACGACCAGCGCGACGAGCACCCGGGCCTCGGTGTGGGAGGCGGCCGGCCGGCGGGGGCCGGAGCGGCGGTGGAGGGCGGCGCCGACGGCGAATCCGACGACCGCGCCGCCGAGCCGCAGTACGCCCTGGAGGTGGCCGACGTACAACACCGTGACCAGGGCGAAGGCGACGATGCCGAGGCGGGTGCGGCGGCGCCAGAGGGCGGTGAGGCGGTGGCTGAGGACGCAGCCGACGGCGAGGGCGCCGACGGTCGGGGTGACGGTCAGGTCCTCGGTGAGGCTGTCGAGCCACTGTTCGCCCGCGGCGGAGCCCGCCTCGATGAGGGCGATGCCGAGGAGGGTGCCGAGGATCTGGCCGCCGAGCAGGGTTCCGGCGGTGCGGGCGACGCCGAGGCGGCGTTCCGCCGGGGTGACGAGGAGCAGGACGATGACGGTGGTGCCGAGGTAGCCGCCGAGCCCGGGGCACCAGAGCAGGGAACTGGCGGGGGTCCACCAGCGGCCTTCGGTGAGCGCGGGGACGCCGACGCCGACGGTCTCCAAGCGGTGCCGGCCGGGCCCGTCGCCGAGGGAGTGGGTGACGGCCCCGACGGTCCACAGGACGGCCAGGAAGGCCAGGGTGAAGGGGGCCCGTCGGATGGCGGCGAGGGTGCGTCCCGCGGTGATCCGCAGCCGGTCGCGGCGGTCATCGGATCAGGCCCGTCTGCCGGACGATCCAGGGCAGTTGGCGTTCCAGGCCGGGACGCCAGACCTGCCAGCTGTGGCCGCCGGGGAGTTCGACCCACTCGGCGCGCATGCCGGCGGCGACGGCGGCTTCGTACACCTTCCGCTGCTGCGGCCGGTAGGTGCCGTCGTCGCGGCCGGCGACGAAGGCGGCGCGGGTGCCGGGGAACCGCTCGCGGGCCATGACGTCGAGCGGGTTGACGCGGGCGAAGGCCGCCGCGTCACCGCCGAACGCCTCGTCGACGGTCTTCTTCCGGCTGCCGAGCGTGGGTTCCTCCTGGCCGGATACGTCGTTGAGGACGCCGTAGACGTGCGGCGCGTTGACACCGAGCTGAAGGGCGCAGGTGCCCCCGAAGGAGATCCCGGAGACCGCCCAGGAGGCGGGGGCGGGGGCGGTCTGGAGGTGGGCGCGGATCCAGGCGGGGACATCGGTGGCCAGGTAGGTCTGGACGCGGCCGAGCCGGGAGTCCAGGCAGAGGGTGTTGGCGAACTGGGAGCCCAGCGGGTCGACGACCACGACCACCGGGGCGAGCCCGCGGTGGGCGGCGGCGAAGGCGTTCATCATGTCGACCAGGCGGCCGGAGTTGATCCAGTCGTCCGGCGAGCCGGGCTGGCCGGCCATCAGGACGAGGACGGGCAGCAGGGGGCGGGGATCGGCCCGGTAGGCGGGCGGCAGGTAGACGTAGGCGTCGCGGGCGTGGAAGCCGGAGGCGGTGCCGGGGATGCCGGTGCGGGAGAGGGTGCCGTCGCTCGGCAGGTCCGGCGGGGGGTGCCACACCTCGTCGAGGGTCTTGCCGGGTGGTACGGAGAGGGTGGGGCGGGTGGTTCCGGTGGCGTCGGAGAGCTTCGTGGTCTTGGTGAGCCAGGTGTTGAGGGCGGAGCGGGCCGTCGGGTACTGGTCGAAGTGCCGGTTGATCTGCGAGGCGCCGAGAAGCACGACGAGCAGCCCGGCGAGCGCGGCGGGGGCCCAGTGGCGGGGCCGCAGCAGCGGCAGCCGGAAGAGGGTGAGGCAGACGCCGAGGACGGCCACGCCGGTCCAGACGACGACGTCGAACGGCAGGGGGTCGGGGAACGGCTGGATCCAGTCGTCGACGGCCGTCCTGAGCAGCCAGGTGAGCAGGGCGGCGAGGAGGACGGCGGCGGGGGCCCACCGGGTCCACCAGGTGCGCCGGCGGGAGGCGAGCAGCGCGGCCAGGGCGCAGAGGCCCAGGGTGAGGACGGCGACCGGAATCCATCCGCTCACCAGGGACCAGTCCAGTGGGCCTGCCGCGATCACCATGTCGGATGAAATGCTATCCGCGTACGCTTTCCCGACAACTCGGGGCGTTTCACCCGTTCGGTCTCGTATGAATACGGCTCGCCTCGGCGCGGGCGCGCGACTCGGCGGGCCGCGCGGGCGGTCCCGGACCCGCCCCTTCGAGACGGCCTGTAACCGCCTGGCGGCACAGGACGGGCGCGAACAGCCTGGGGAACGGTTCCGCGACACCTCGCGGACCTCCTTCTCCAGGAGGAAGACGACCATGATGGCGAGACGGAACAGGGAGACCACCCGGAGGACCGGCCGCCGAGGAGGGCGGGCGCTGTTCGGCGTCGCCTGCGCGTTCGGCCTGGCGGCGCTGACGCCGCTCCAGGCCCAGGCGGCCCCCATGCAGAGCGTGGGCTACGGCACGCTCCCCAACGAGGGCCTCTACCCCGGGAAGACCTCCTGCTCGGGGCAGTACCACCAGCCCAACGTGCCCGGAGGGGCGACGAAGACGGCGGTCTGGGCCGGGCGCACCATCACCCTGAGGTACTTCTACAGCCGCGGCTGCGGCTCGTACGCCCGCATAGACAACGCGCCGCGGGGCTGCGCCGCGCACAGCAACCGCCTGGCCGGTTCCAGCATCGTGTGGGTGCTCGAAACGGTCGATCCGGGTATCGACTACGCCTACACCAAGGTGATCAACAACCTCGACGGCCGGAAGAGCAAGGCGGTGCTGTTCTGCAACGATCAGCGCCTGGCCGAGACCGCCTGGTTCTAGACACCGCCTGGCGAGCGGCCACGCCGCGGCCGTCCCGCGAGACCGATCGACCAGCGCGCTCGCTCGCCGGCACCGTCGCGAACCGGGACGGCGACTTCCCCGCGCCGGCCGGAAGGCTCCTCCACGGGACCTTCCGGCCGGCGCCGCACGTCCGAAAACCTCCCCTCCGGCTGCCCGGCCTCTCGCGAAAGCCTTCCTTCCGGCCGCTTTCCCGACAGAATCACGGGGCACTGCCTGACCATCCGAACCGGCCGACGGGCCCGCGGCGTCGTGCCACGGCCCCCGGTCCGGCCGGCCGTTCGCATCGTCGGACCGACCGACCGATCCCGACACACCAGGGGGGAACGTGCATCGCATGCGGGGCATGAGCCGAAGAGGACTGCTACGGACGGGACTGGCCGCCGGCGGCGCGGCCTGGGCGGCGCACGCGCTGCCGGGGACGGCGTCGGCGGCGCCGAGCGCCGCGTCCCCGGCGAGGGTGGACTCCGCGCCCTGGGCCCCGGCGGCCGTGCGCCAGGGGGCGTTCCCGGAGTGGGCCCGGTACGCCCGGGTGGCGGACGGCACCTTCGACGAGGACGCCGACCCGGTCCGCGACATGAAGCCGGTGATCAACGCCCTCAAGGCGCAGAACGTCAGCGTGATCGAGCTGGACACCATCCTGTCGAACTGGCTCACCCAGGCCGAGTTCGACTTCCACGTCAAGCAGGTCGGCCGGTTCACCGAGCTGGCGCACGCCGCCGGGATCCGGGTGGTCATGTACTACCCGTCGCTGGAGCTGATCAGCGTCGGCGGCGAGAAGGGCCGCTCGTTCTACAAGAACGACCACGGCAAGGACTGGGTGCAGCTCTCCCTCGACGGGCAGCCGAACGTCTTCTACGGCAGCCTGGTCGTCTGGGTGGACCCGGGCGACGAGAGCTGCTGGCTGAGCCCCAACTCCCCCTGGCGCGACTACTACCTGGCCCGGGTCAAGGCCCTGGCCGGCTCGGGCCTGGACGCGATCTGGCCGGACGTGCCCATCTACTTCGACGGCAAGGCCAGCTGGTGCGACGCCTCGCCGTGGGCCGCGGCGGCCTTCAAGGCCGACACCGGGCTGCCGCTGCCGAAGAAGGCCGACTTCGGGGACACCACGTTCCGCCGGTTCGTCGAGTGGCGCCACCGCAACCTCCTCCAGTGGCAGCTCGACATCGCCGCCGCGGGCAAGTCGGCCAACAAGGACCTGGTCACCTTCGTCGAGACGGTGAGCATGGACTACCAGTACGCCACCTCCATCGGCCTGGACGGCGCGTACCTGCGGCAGGCCGAGGGCGTCAGCCACGCCTGGGAGGTGGACATCCTCGGCAACTACGACGGCATGCGGCACGCCACCGCGTCCGACTGGACCTGTCTGATCTCCATGTACAAGTACGCCCGCGCGGCCGGCGGCACCAAGCCTGCCTGGGCGTTCTCGTACGGCTGGAAGGCCGACGACGCCTCGCTGGTGATGGCCGAGCTGCTGGCGGCCGGCTGCAACCCGTACGAGGTGAAGAGCCCGTTCAAGAACGAGACGACCGACGCGAAGATGCGGACCCGGATGTACGGGTTCGTGGCGGCGCACCAGCAGCGGCTCTACGACGCGGTCCCGGCCGCCGAGGTCGGCGTCTACCACTCCACCGCCTCCCGGGACTACGTCAGCCCCTCGGCCGGCACCGGCATGTACGTCAACGCCAAGAAGCCGTCCGGGGTCAAGGAGTGGTGGAGCGAGGGCACGCCGGAGGACAGCTGCACCACGATGCCGTGGCTCGGGGAGTTCCGGGGCACGGTCAAGGCGCTGGTGTACGGGCACGTGCCGTTCGACACCGTGCCGAGCGTGGGGGTGACGGCGGCGGACCTGGCCCGGTTCAAGGTGCTGATGCTGCCGAACCTCCAGGCCGTCTCGGACGCCGAGGCGGAGGTGCTGCGCGGCTGGGTGGCGACCGGCGGCACGGCGGTGATCACGGGTCCGGCGCCCACCGCGCTCACCGAACTGGGGGCGGCACGGGACGAGTTCGCCCTCGCCGACGTGCTCGGCTTCCGTAAGCGGGACCCCCTCCCGGCCACTCGGGTGAACCGTTTCGGCGCCGGGACCTGCCACTACGTCAAGGACCTGCCCGGCCGGGCGTTCCTGTCGGCCGCCGGGCAGGCCGACCCCGGCCCGCTCCTGGCGCCGGTCCTCGCGGCGGCCCCGCCGGCGGTCACGTTCGACGGCGACCGGCGCGTCCACCTGGAGCTGAGCCGGCTCGGCGACGACATCGTCGTCCAGCTGGTCAACTTCACCTGCTTCGGCGACAAGCCGGCCGCCTTCGCCGTGAAGCCGGCCGCCTGCTCCGTGACCGTCGCCGTGCCGGAGGGCAAGAAGGTGACGGCCGCCGCGGTGAGCTCCCCGGACGCGGCCTCGCCGGAGCCCCGGCCGGTGACCTGGACGACGTCCGGTTCGACGGCCACCGTCGCGCTCACGGTGGCGCAGTACTCACTGCTGACCGTCACCCTGGCCTGACGGGCACTCCACCCGGGCCAGGTCCCGCAGGACCGCGGCGGAGGGCGACCCCTCCGCCGCGGTGTAGGCCACCATGATCTCCTCCGGGTTGTCGGTGAGCTGGAAGGTCTCCCAGGAGAGCTCCAGCACCGCCCCGGCCGCCGGGCAGCGCAGCCGGCAGGTGGCGTGGGTGATGTCGAGGACCGGCAGTTCGGACCAGATCCGGTCGAAGTCCGCGCTGGCGGACCGCAGTTCGGCGACGTGCCGGGCCAGCTCCGCGTCGTGCGGCCACCGGCCCGTCACGGAGCGCAGATAGGCCACCGTCTCATGGGCCTTGGCCTCCCAGTCGAGGTAGAGGATCCTGGCCCGCGGGTCGGTGAAGACGATCCAGCCGATCGTCCGCCGTTCCGCCGGGATCTCCGCGAAGTCGACGAACACCCGGGTCGCCAGGTGATTCCAGGCGAGGATGGCGCCGTCGCGTCCGACGAGGTAGGCGGGGCTGCCGTCCAGGGTGTCGAGCAGCCGCCGGACGCTCGCCCGCACCCGCGGCCCGGCGGCGCCGGCCCCCGGTCCGTCGGCCGGCACCGGCCCCCAGGGCGCCGGGTCGTGGCGGTCCGGCCGTGCCAGGTCGCGCAGGTACCGCCGTTCGCCGGGGCTGAGCCGCAGCGCGTCGGCGACGGCGTGCAGCACGGCGTCGGAGACCAGCGACGCGTTGCCGCGTTCCAGCCGGATGTAGTGGTCGACGCTCACCGCGGCCAGCGCGGCCACCTCCTCGCGCCGCAGGCCGGGCACGCGGCGCGCGCCGTGCGCGGGCAGTCCCACGTCGTCGGGGTTCAGCCGGGTGCGGCGGGAGACGAGGAAGTCCCGGAGAGCGATCTTGGCGTCCACTCCCGCATTCTCCGCAGCCGCCGGTGTCGCGGGGCAGTCGGCAACCGGCCACTTTCCGGCGTCTCCCGCCGCCGTGCCAAGCCCGCTGCCAGGGCGAGTCCTGCCCTCCCTCGCGGGGCGCCGGGGCGGGATGCTGGTTCCGCTTTCCCCGGACGCTCCGGGGTCGGCAGGCACCGGGTCCGGTCCGCGCCGGATCCTTCGCGTCCCGGGACCCCGTACGTCCGGTGCCGGGCCGTGGGCCCGGCGGGCCCGACCGCACCGCGCACGGCCTCGCGCGGGGCGGATCCGGGAACGCCGGGAACGGCCCCACGGCCCGGCACCGGTCCACCCGTACCAAGCGCCGGCCGACCGCACCCCGGAATAGATCGGTCCACGTTCCACGTCCAGCGAAGGAGCGAACCGCCATGGCACCTCCGAAGACGCATACGGGCACCCGTCGCCCCGCCGGCCGGCGGCGGCGCACCGCGCGGCGGGCCGGGCCCGGTCCCCCGGACCGCTCCCGGCTCAGCGGCGCGGCGCCGGGACGCGCCACAGGGCGGACGGCCGGTCCTCGCCGCCCGGATGGGACTCGAACGCGATCCACTTGCCGTCCGGCGACCAGCTCGGGGCGCCGTCGTACGAGGTGTCGTGACGGGTGACGCGGACCGGCCGTCCGCCGGTCACCGGGACCGCGAAGATCTGCGGCAGGTCCAGCCCGCCGGCGGTGGAGGAGAACACCACCCACTTCCCGTCGGGCGACCAGCTGGGGTCGGTGTGCTCCCCCTCGCCCCGGACGGGCAGTTCGCGGAGCCCGCCGCCGTCCGCGTCCATGACGTACAGGCGCCACTCGTCGGTGCCCTCCCGGCGGCGCTGGAAGACCAGCCGGTCTCCGGCGGGCGACCAGTTGGGCTGCCGGTTGTCGGTCCGGGTGGCCGGTCCGTCGACGAGCTTGGTGCGCCCGGTGCCGTCCCGCCGGACCTTCCATAGGGAGCCGTCGCCGCCGGTGCCGTCCTCGCTCTCGGTGCTCTCCTGGCTCTCCTGCCCCTCTTGGCTCTCCCGGCTCTCCTGGAAGGCGATCCACCGGCCGTCCGGGGAGAAGCTGGGTTCCAGGTAGCCGGTGTCGTCGTCGTGTTCCGTCACCCGCTCGGGCCGGCCCCCGGGCCGGAGCACCCACACCTCGTCACGTCCCGCGCGGTCGGAGGCGAAGACGACGCCGGCGGACGGGTTCCAGCTCGTCCCCGGCAGGTTGACGGCGGCCCGGTCCGACTCGTCCAGCAGGGTCCGGGGCGCCTGCCGCCGGGCGCCGCCGAGGGGGAGCGTGCGCAGGGCGGCGGCGCCGGCGTTGTAGCCGTCGTGGAAGACGGTGAAGAGGAGGGACGTGCCGTCCGGCGAGAAGGCCGGATTCTGCGCGCTGGCCCGGCCGGCGGGGCGGTGGAGGAGCTCGGCGCCGTCGCGGCGGGTCTCCGGGCGCGGGCCGGCGGACCGTGGGGGACGGGGGTCCTCACGGTCGCCGGGACCCGAACCGGAGTCCGAGCCGGAGTCGGAGCCCGCTTCGCAGGCCGTCAGCAGGACGGCGGCGGCGAGCAGGGCGGTGAGCGGACGGCTGCGCACCGGGCCGACGCTAGCGCAGGGGGCCGGCCCGGGACCGGCGGAGGACGGGTTGTCCCGGTTCGCGGCCTTTCCCGCGCGGCCGGGTCAGCCGTCCTCGACCGTGAGGCCGATGTGCGCGGCCAGGGCGGGGGCCAGATCGAAGAGCTGCGGCGTGCTGACCGTGGCGCCGCCCAGGTCGCCCAGCCCGGCGGCGATGCCCAGCGCGGTGGCCTCGCGCAAGTCGACCTTGGTCAGGCGGGCCTTCTCGAACCGGGCCCCGTCCAGGGTGGAACCGGGGAAGTGGACGTCCGTCAGGATCGCCCCGCCGAAGTCGACGTCCCGCAGCAGGCAGTCGACGAACGCCACCTCGCGCAGGGTGGCCGCGCGGAAGTTGACCGAGTCGAGTTTGCACTGGCGGAAGACGACGCGGCGCAGCTCGGCGCCGTGGGCCTCGGCCCCGGCGAGGACGCCGGCGGTGAGCTCGCCGTCCAGCCAGGTGGTGTCGGCCAGGTCGGTGCCGACCATGCGGACGGCGTGCAGCCACACGTCGTCGAAGCGCGAACGCCGGAAGCTGCCGCGCTGGAAGACCGCCGAGGAGAACGCCACCTCGCTGAAGAGCGAGCGGCCGGCCTCCGCGTCCTCGAAGGCGGAGCCGTCGAAGTGGAGCCGCTCGTAGGCGCCGGCCCGTTCCAACGGGCCCGTGAAGGGCTCCAGGCCGTGGGCATAGGGCAGTTGCGTCAGCTCTCGGGGCTTGGGGATGCGCATGCGCCGCACACTACGTGCCGCGCGGTCGGCCCGGTGGCGTCGGGGTCCGTCCGGGCCGCGCACTCGCCGGGGCGTCCGGGGAGCGGCGGCTCCGCGCTCCGTCAGGCTCCGCCGCCGCCGAGCGCCGACAGTACGACGCCGAGGAGCTGCTGGAGGTCGCCCAGGAGCTTGCTCACGTCGGCGGCCACGCCGAGGATGTTGGCCGCCGCCAGGTCCATGAGGAGCTGGTTGAGGTCCTTGACGAGCTGGTCCACCACCTTCTGGACGTCCGCGACGACGTCCCGCTGGACGGCGGCGCCCGGCTGGCCCGGCTGGCCCGGCTGCGGTGCCTGCTGGGACGTCTGCGGCTGCTGGGACGGCTGTGCGTGCGACTTGACGGAGGCACGCAGCCGCGAGGCCTGCTCGGTGAGCTGGCGCTGCATCTCCCGCAGCTTGGCGAGGTCCGGCTTGGCCGCCTGGGCCTCCTTGCCGATCCGGGCGCCCAGCGAAAGGATGTCGCCCAGGCTTCCGACCGTGGTCAGCCGGTCGGCGGTGTCCTGCGCGGGCACCGACGCCGCGGGGCGCTCCGGCGCCGGGTCCGCCGCGAGGGCCGGTCCGGCCACGGCCAGGGCCAGCGAGCAGCAGGCCGCTAGGGCGGTGGTGGTCGTTCTGCTGATGCGCATGCGGGCAACTCCCTCCAGGAACGTCCCTCAAGGGGACGAGGCCCACGGTGTGCCGCCGGGACGGGGGCCGCAACCCGTCGCCGGGCGGGCGCCGGTGCCGCCCGTCCTTGTGCGCGCCTTGTCCGACCTGCGCTTTCGCCGGGCTCGGCGGTCCATCCGGAGGACGGACGGGCGTGCGGCCGATAGGGTTGCCCAGTCCCGCCCTCTCACCGGCGGGGCCTGGGCGGCAGTCCCGGGAAACGGCGCAGCGGAGGCGCCCCTCCCGGGGGGGACGGACCGGCGCACCCCCACCCCCGGTGCACAATCGTCACGTGCCCCGAAACACCATCACCCCCACCACCC
>NZ_JBPQTX010000015.1:0-45710 GCF_051386555.1 Streptomyces sp. URMC 126 | reverse complement strand
CCTCCCCCACCGGCCACCCGGCCACCCTCCCGGAAGGCTCCCCCCATGCCTGAGTCGGCCAAGCCCTCGGTCCCGTCGGTCCTGTTCGTGTGCGTCCACAACGCCGGACGCTCACAGATGGGCGCCGCCTTCCTCGCCCACCTGGGCGGCGACCGCGTCGAGGTGCGCTCGGCCGGCTCGGCCCCGGCGGACCGGGTCAATCCGGCCGTCGTCGAGGCGATGCGCGAGGTCGGCGTCGACATCTCCGCACGGACACCGAAACCGCTGACCACCGACGCCGTCCGGGCGTCCGACGTCGTCATCACCATGGGCTGCGGCGACGCGTGCCCCGTCTTCCCCGGCAAGCGCTACCTCGACTGGAAGCTCGACGACCCCGCCGGACAGGGCGTCGACGCCGTCCGCCCGATCCGCGACGAGATCGAGCGCCGGGTGCGCGGCCTGCTCGCGGAACTGGGCGTCTTCGGCGTCTAGGGACACGGCACCGCGCGGCGGCGGGGGCCATGCCGAACGCCGAGGCGCCCCGGCCCCGTCCCCGTCCCCGTCCCCGAAGCGACGCAGCGTCCGTCAGCCCCAGTCGCGCGCGGAGCGCCCCCGCTTCGTCTCGGCACGCTGCTTCTTCTCCCGCAGCCGCCGCTCGTTGATGCCGCGCGGTATGCGCGTCGGCTTCCTCGGCTTCGGCGGCGGCGCGGTGGCCTCGGCCAGCAGCGCGGCCAGCCGGACGGCGGCCGCCTCCCGGTTGCGCCACTGCGAACGGTGCTCCGACGCCCGTACGGTCACGACCCCGCCCACCAGCCGGCCCGCCAGCCGCTCCAGGGCGCGCTCCTTCCACACCGCGGGCAGGGCGTCGGTGGCCGCGAGGTCGAAACGCAGCTCCACCTGGCTGTCGCTGGTGTTGACATGCTGCCCGCCCGGCCCGGAGGAGCGCGAGAAGCGCCAGACGAGCTCGGCCTCGGGCAGGCTGACGGCACCGCGGATGACGTAGGGACCGGACATGCCTCCATGGTCCCCCGCGCGCTCCGCCCGCGTCACCTCGTTTTGCCCCACTCCGCACCCGGAACCGGGGCACGCGGGCCCGAGCGGCCATCAGAAAGCAGTAAAGAAAGTAAAGGGGGATGGAACCCCACCCCCCGTCATCGACGTTATCCCGGGTGACGGGACCGCGTGGCAGCACGCGGTCCGCGAGTCGATGAGAAAGGGATCACCCCCATGCCTGTAAGCCTGTCCAAGGGCGGCAACGTCTCCCTCACCAAGGAGGCCCCGGGCCTGACGGCCGTCACCGTCGGCCTCGGCTGGGACGTCCGCACCACCACGGGCACGGACTTCGACCTCGACGCGAGCGCGATTGCGGTGAACCCCAGCGGCAAGGTCTACTCGGACGCCCACTTCGTCTTCTTCAACAACAAGCAGACGCCGGACCAGTCCATCGTGCACACCGGTGACAACACCACCGGCGTCGGCGAGGGCGACGACGAGCAGATCAACGTCAACCTGGCGGCCCTCCCGGCCGACGTCGACAAGATCGTCTTCCCGGTCTCCATCTACGACGCCACCGCGCGCTCGCAGAACTTCGGCCAGGTCCGCAACGCCTACATCCGCATCATCAACCAGGCCGGCGGCGCCGAGATCGCCCGCTACGACCTGAGCGAGGACGCCGCCACCGAGACCGCCATGGTCTTCGGCGAGCTCTACCGCAACGGCGCCGAGTGGAAGTTCCGCGCCGTCGGCCAGGGCTACGCGTCGGGCCTCCAGGGCATCGCCCAGGACTTCGGCGTCAACGTCTGAGCCTGATCGCCTGACCCGGCGCGAAGACCCCCCACCTCACCTTTGGGGGGTCTTCGCCATGTGCGACTCAAGCGCGCACTACGCGGCCCGGGAAACAGCCCCGGGCCTCAGCGGCCGGAACTTTCGTTCGTTCCGACGGCTTCGACGAGCCTGTGCCTCTCCGTCTCGGCTCGCACGAGCAACGTCCCTTCGCATGCGCCTTTCGGCGGGTCGATGACCGTCGCCGTGATGTTCGTAAAGCATGCCCCCGCCAACAGGGATGCCCACTCGTGCGGGGAATGGTCCCAACGCGCCACCGCGCGCGCTTCCCGGAGACGTTCCCCCGGCCGCCGATCGGTCTGAGGCGGCTTGTGCGAGAAAGCGAACACCCCGCCGGCGGTCAGGCTCCGGCGCACCAGCGGAAGGAACGTCGTCGGGTCCGTGAACCACACCGGTCCGAAGATCGACAGCACGACGTCGAAACTGTCGGGGTGGGCGGCAAGGAAATCCCTCGCTTCTGCCGTCCGGAAGGAGAGGCCGGGCAGGTGGCCCCACCGCTTTTCCGCCTTCTCGCGTTGACTAGGTGCGATGTCGATGCCGACGCATTGGGCGCCAAGTGTCGCGAGGTGGGCGAGGTTGCAGCCGCTGCCACACCCGATCTCCAGCACACGCCGCCCCTCAACCCCACCGATCACCGATTCGTCGGGCCCGTGATCGGCGTACTGGGTCCAGTTCAACCAGGTGGCGGCTCCGGCGGCATTGCGGGTCCTGCGCGGCGTTCGGCCGGCCGCGTAACGTTCCCATGCCGCGGTGACTGCTTCCATGCGGTTCCTCTCACACGTGATGGCTCCCCCGACCCGGAGGAGCCATCCGTCCACCGAACCTCGCTGTTACTTCCCGCCGACCGGGCTGTCAGTGCATCCGGCGTGGCACTGGGAGCAGTCGGATTCGTCGGCGTTCCACAGCTCGTAGTCGATGGCGAACCCGGATGCCTTGATCGCTTGGACGGTTTCCCGCAAGGAGGGTGCCTCGCCGCCGCCCTGCTCGGAGAGGTGCGGGACGTGGTGGATGTAGTGTCCGGCAACCGCGTTGCAGAAGGCCGCGTAGTTGATGCTGTCGAGCACGAACGAGTGAACTCCGACGTCCACACGCGGTGCCGGGCCCATGTGGACGCCGGGCCGTTCGGCAGAAGTGACCAGGTAGGCGATCGTCTGGTCAAAGGTCCGTTCCGCCGTCTCACGCTCCACACTGTGGTCGCGCATGATCAGCCGTACCTCACGTTCCCACACTTCGGGGGTTACGAAGGACCGGGGGTCGCGCGTTTGTACTGCTGTTGCCATCGTGCTGTCCTCCTGTTCCGGAGTGGTGCACTGCACTTGCCGACCAGGTCGGCCGTCACCGCTTTGAGGCGGGACATGACCGCCCGGGCGTTCTGACCCGCTCCCCTGCAGGGGCGTTCACTGCCGGGAACGGAAGTTCATTGACCCGACGCGAGCGACAGTGGTACGGACCGCCGAAGATCGCGAGCGGAACTGGCAGCGGCGGGGGAGGTGGCGATCGTTAAGGCCAGTTGTCCATCCGGATCACAGTACGTACAGCCATGCGGGCCACCCCTTCCCCACACCCCCGTCGTGGAGATAGGTGTACCAGCGACTTCTGTAGTGACGCGGCGACCGTCAAGGCGTCATTTCGGCGTCATTCATCGGTCAAAAGCCCTGACGGACTGTCGCCTTCGGGCTTACTGTCGAAGCGTGGCCGAACCGAACACGATCCTTCGTGCCGTCAGAGTCAGCCTGCGTCTGTCCCAGGATGATCTCGCCCGGGCCATACGTGAAGCCGGCCAAGAGCTCGGGCAACCGAACGAGTGCGCAAAGCGCAATGTTCAGCGATGGGAGTCGGGGGCGGTCGGGATGCCTCGGCCCATCTACGTCAGACCCCTGGAGCGAGTGACTGGCTTGCCGATTGAGGCCCTAGGTTTCGCCTTACCGGCACCGAACGCTCGACCGAAACATCCGGCCGTGACGAACGGTTACGAGCCGGTGCAAGGAGAGGTGGTAGAGGTGGGAGTCGCAACAGCCCCGGAAGGCACCGCCCCCATGCCCAAACGAAGTAACCACGGAACGCTGTCTGGCATCTGGCTTTCCCGGTACGAGTACCACTCGTCCGGCCGAGGATCCGACTTCACAGGCGAACATTTCGTCGTCATCATCCAGCACGGCGACAAGCTGACCGCGCGATCCCTGCCGGAAGGCTCTTCCAACCCGGATTCCCCGCTGACGATGGACCTGACCGTGAACGGCAATGTCGTCACAGGTACGTGGCGGGAAGAGACCGCCCAGACCGGCTACTACGCTGGTGCGGTCTATCACGGGGCGCTGCAACTGCTGGTCGAGCCCACTGGCCGCAAGATGAGCGGGAAGTGGGTCGGGTTCGGGAAGGACTTCGACGTGAACACCGGCCCATGGGAGTTGACGTTCATGGATGCGTCCGTTTCGAAGACCACCATGGCCGAGTACAACCGTCGCCCCTGAACCCGCTCGGACGGTGGCCGGTCGTACGACCGACGCGTGGCCGACAGCGGTCCGGAACAGGCGAAACGGCAGAAGCCGGTGGCCTGGCGGCTGTGCGCAAGTACGGCCGGTGGACTACGTATGCATCCCCCGAGGGACGCGCCGGACCTCCTGTCCTCGGGCCGTGGGACATCCGGATGAGCGGTCGGCTGCTCTCCCTGCGGACGAACAGTCGATCTCCTTGTCCGGCGTGGCTTCCTGTGTCTCGAAGAGAGCTCATTGTCAGAGACGACTGCGATGCTGCCGGCATGACCCCTTGGAACCTGACCGACCTGGACCGTGCCCTGCGCGCCAGTTGGGCCGCCGACACCTGCTCTCCGGACGACCTCGCTCGCTCCGGCTGGCAGTCGGAGAATCCGGCCTGGGGCCACTGCGACATCACGGCCCTGATCGTCCACGACGTCTTCGGTGGCGATCTCATGGCCGGTGAGGTGCACCTCGACGGAGTTCGGCACGGATTCCACATGTGGAACCGGCTGCCCAGCGGGGTCGAGTTGGACCTGACGCGTGAGCAGTTCCGGCGGGGCCAGACGGTCACCGAGGGCTGGGTCGTCGAACGTCCGCCTGGGCCGTTGCGCCGATGGGACGAGTATCTCCTGCTTCGCGAGCGGGTCATCGAGCGTCTCGGCTTCCTGCCGGGGCCTGCTCTCTGAGCAGTTGGGGCACCCGGTCTCCCGCCTCCGGTCGAACGCGCGGGCCTGCGAGGAGATCCGCTTCCGCACCCCCGGGAGCATGCGCCGGCCCGCGCCCCGTACGGATGAAGCCCGGCCCGTCCCCGGGACGGCCGGGCCGCCGGGCGCCATCATCGGGCCCGATGGCCGACAGCGAGGAACCCCAGGAGCCCTTTCCCGAGCCCGACGACGACAGTGCGGCGCGCCACCGCCCGCAGCCGGTCTGCCACTGGTGTCAGGGCTCCGGCTTCGTCCCCCGCGTGCTTGCCCACAATCCCGGGCCCGACCCGTTCCGGGGGCCGGCCGACACCGTGCACCGCACGGGCCAGTGCAAGCACTGCCGCGGCACGGGGACGTACGACTCGGCCCTCGACCCCACCATCGGGCCCGAGGACCGGACGGGCGACGGGTCGTGGGGCGGCCCCTGGGGCGGGCCGTGACCGCGCGGCATCCCGGCGGGCCGTCGAAGGGACGTCGACGAGCCGTCGGCGGGTCGGCCGACAAGCGTCACCCACCTGGACACCGGCCGTATCCGTCGGCACCCCTGCCCCCACCCGCCGCACCCGGAGTGCGAATCGGAACGAATGCCGCGATGCTGGGTGGGTCAGGCATGCGTTAGGAGGACACCCATGTCCATGCTCGACAAGCTCAAGGGCCTGCTCAAGGGCCACGAGGACACCACCCGCCAGGGCGTCGAGAAGGCGGGCGACGCCTTCGACGCCAGGACCGGGAACAAGTACCAGAGCCAGGTCGACGCCGCCCAGCGGAAGATCGACGAGCAGTTGGGCAACCGTCCGCCCACGGACGGGCAGCCGTAACTCGCTCAACCGTAAGTCGCCCACGGACGAGCCGTCGTAGGGTAGCCGCTCACGGGCGGGGCCGGCGCCGGAAGGAAGTCGGCCCAGGCCCCTCGGCCGCCGGCCCGACGCGGGAGGCACCCACCGCTCCGGCGAACCGCCGAACCGCTCCGGCAGACCGCCGCTCCGGCGAACCACCGCACCGGGCGGGCTGATTCAGCCCGCCCGGTGCGCGTGCGCATGGACAAGCGCCACCGTCTGTGACACCCTCACCACAGCCGGTCGATCTCCCCGGAGTACAGTCCGATCCGGCTCCCCCGGAAGGCCGCCGCCGCCCGCCGCGCCCGGGCGGTGAAGAATCCGGCCATGGTGACTTTGTCGAACCCCGGACCGTCGCTCGGGAACGGATCACCCGGTGTCCCGCCGACGAGAACGGTCCCTTCCAGCGCCTCCCAGCCCGCGCTCTCGTAGAACGCGCGCAGTGGCCTGTCACAGGTGAACAGGCCGATGTCCGCCCCGTCCGCGGCGATCCACTCCCGCGCGGCGGCCACGAGCCGGCGCCCGTGGCCCCGGCCCCGCCGGGCCCGGTCGGTGACCACCGCGCTCAGCCCGGAGGCGCGGTAACGCGCGCCCGCGTGCTCGATCTCCTTCGACAGGACGTCGAGCGCCGCCGCCACCTCACCGTCCGGTGAGACGAGCAGCATCGCGACCGGGCGCAGCGCGGGGTCGGGCGGTCCGCCGCCGGCCCACACCTGGGCGCGCAGCGCTTCCGCCCGG
The DNA here is from genome assembly GCF_051386555.1 of Streptomyces sp. URMC 126. Lineage (NCBI taxonomy): Bacteria > Bacillati > Actinomycetota > Actinomycetes > Kitasatosporales > Streptomycetaceae > Streptomyces > Streptomyces sp. URMC 126. Next base: position 39,134 of record NZ_JBPQTX010000015.1, on the reverse strand, counting down.
GCGGCCAGCTCCGCCGGAACGCACCCCTCCGCGTAGGTCCTGACCTGCACTCCGCCTCCTTCGTCCGGCGCCCCCGCGGATCCGCCGGGGCTCCCGCGCGCGCCCGCCCGGCCGGGCGGAGCGGGGTGCGGCACGTCCGTACGCCGCCCGAGGGAAGCGCCGGACGAATCCACCCGAAACCGCCTGCCCACAGCCCACTTTGCGACACGTCCCAGGTGTCACTCGGGCCACTAGAGCCCCAACTCTGCCTTTCCTAAACCTGAAGCCCCAACTCCGACCGGAACTGACCCTTTTTTGAAAACAGCAGATCACATCCTTGTTGCGCCCCTGTCAAAAGCGGTCAGTTGCTGGCACGCTCTCCTCCATTCCGCTTCTGCACCCCTCAAGCACCAGCGGGCCGTCCCACCCCCGGGCGGCCCGTAACCCCCCTCAGAGGAGACAGAGTTGAGACTCACCGCCACCCCCCGCACCACGGCCCTGCGTGCCGCCGCTCTCGTCGCTTCCGCGGCGATGGTCGTCGTCGGCGTGCAGACGGGCAGCGCGAGCGCCTCGGGTGACCGTGACAGCGGAGGGCTGCCACTGACGCTCTCCGCGAGCCAGCGCACCGCCGCCATCCAGGAGGCCCAGAGCGGCGCGTCGGCGACCGCCGCCAAGATCGGCCTCGGCGGCAAGGAGAAGCTGATCGCCCGCGACGTCGTCAAGGACGCCGACGGCACCGTCCACACGCGCTACGAGCGCACCTACGACGGCCTGCCCGTGCTCGGCGGTGACCTGATCGTCCACGAGAAGGGCGGGGGCCGCTCGGTCACCAAGGCGACCGACGCGTCCATAGCCGTCTCGACCAGCGCCTCCGTGGCCCCGGCCGAGGCGAGGAAGTCGGCGCTGAGCGCCGCCGCCGACCAGAAGACCGCCAAGCCGGCCGGCCAGGAGCCGCGCAAGGTCGTCTGGGCCGCGCAGGGCAAGCCGGTCCTGGCGTACGAGACCGTGGTCACCGGCGTGCAGAAGGACGGCACCCCGAGCGAGCTGCACGTGATCACCAACGCGGCCACCGGGAAGAAGCTCTACCAGTACGAGGCCATCGAGACCGGCACCGGCACCAGCACCTACAGCGGCACCGTCCCGCTGACCACCACCAAGTCGGGCTCGCAGTACCAGCTCACCGACGGCGCGCGTGGCGGCCACAAGACGTACGACCTCAACCAGGGCCAGTCCGGCACCGGTTCGCTGTTCACCAACAGCACCGACACCTGGGGCAGCGGCCGGCAGAAGGCCGGCGTCGACGCGCACTACGGCGCGGCCGTCACCTGGGACTTCTACAAGAACACCTTCGGCCGCAACGGCATCCGCAACGACGGCAAGGGCGCCTACTCCCGCGTCCACTACGGCAACGGCTACGTCAACGCCTTCTGGTCCGACTCCTGCTTCTGCATGACGTACGGCGACGGCGAGGGCAACAAGAACCCCCTCACCTCCCTCGACGTGGCGGCCCACGAGATGAGCCACGGCGTCACCTCCGCCACGGCCAAGCTCGTGTACAGCGGCGAGTCCGGCGGCCTCAACGAGGCGACCAGCGACATCTTCGGCGCCTCCGTCGAGTTCTTCGCCAACAACAAGACCGACGTGGGCGACTACCTCATCGGCGAGAAGATCAACATCTTCGGTGACGGCAAGCCGCTGCGCTACATGGACAAGCCCAGCAAGGACGGCAAGTCCAAGGACAGCTGGTACTCCGGCATCGGCGGCGTCGACGTCCACTACTCGTCCGGCCCCGCCAACCACTTCTTCTACCTGCTCTCCGAGGGCAGCGGAAAGAAGACGATCAACGGTGTGACGTACGACAGCCCGACCGCCGACGGGTCCAAGGTCACCGGCATCGGCCGGGACAAGGCCCAGAAGATCTGGTACAAGGCGCTGACCACGCAGTTCACCTCGAACACCAACTACGCCAAGGCGCGCACCGGCACCCTGAACGCCGCCGCGTCGCTCTACGGCAACAACAGCGCGGAGTACAAGGCCGTGGCCGCGGCCTGGTCCGGGGTCAACGTCAAGTAATCCCGGCACACCGAGCGGTACCGCAGCCCGTGCCCCCGGCCGACGCGCCGGGGGCACGGGCGCCGTGACACCATCGGGGACGTGATCGACCTCGGCTACTCGCTCTCCCGCCGCTTCCCCGACCCGCCGCAGACGGACTACCGCACCGCCGACGTCCGGGCCCTGCGGCACGACCTCTTCTGCGGCGACGTCTACCTCGCCGACACCAAGGAGGACCGGGAGCTGTCCACAGCCTGGGGATGGGTGCCGGTGCTGGACTTCGCCTGGGCGCTGTGCGACATCGTCGAGGAGCTGGACCGCGACCCGCGCGGCTCCCGGTCGGCGACTCCCCGGTACGCCGAGCTCGACTTCACCGAGTCCAGCGACCGCATGCTCTTCGAGCGCCGCTTCGGCTGGGTGGAGGTCACCGCGGACTGGGCCCCCGTCGAGGAGCCCCCGCTCGTCCTCGACCACCGGGCGCTCCGCCGGGAGGCCCGGGACTTCCTGCACGACCTGATCGCCGACCTCTCCGACATGCACGAGGGCCTGGGCGACAACCCGGTCGTGTGGATGCTGCAGAGCCGCTTCCCACGCGTCTGACGGGGCTCCGGGGGGCTCATGGGTCGTAAGTGACCCGAGAGGCGCGTGTCACCCGGAGGGCCTAGGCTGATCCGAGAGCTTCTGCACCCTCATGGCTGCGAGGTTCCCTCCATGGCCTCCCCCACCGCACCGTCCTCCCCCGCGCCCTCCGCCTCCGCGACCGACCCCCGCCGCTGGTGGGGACTGATGTTCATCGGCCTCGCCCAGCTGATGGTCGTCCTCGACGCGACGATCGTGAACATCGCCCTGCCGTCCGCCCAGCGCGAGCTGTCGATGTCGGACACCAACCGGCAGTGGGTGATCACCGCGTACACCCTGGCCTTCGGCGGGCTGCTGCTGCTCGGCGGCCGGGTCGCCGACCTGGTCGGCCGGAAACGGACGTTCCTCGCCGGGCTGGTCGGCTTCGCCGTCGCCTCGGCGCTGGGCGGCGCCGCGCAGACGGACTGGCAGCTGTTCGGCGCCCGCGCGCTGCAGGGCGTGTTCGCCGCCCTGCTGGCGCCCTCCGCGCTCTCCCTGCTGACGACGACGTTCACCGACCCGCGGGAGCGCGGCAAGGCCTTCGGCGTGTACAGCGGCATCGCGGGCGCCGGATCGGCCGTCGGCCTGCTCGCGGGCGGCCTGCTCACCGAGTACCTGGACTGGCGCTGGTGCATGTACGTGAACGCCCCGATCGCGCTGATCGCGTTCGCCGGCGGCCTGTGGTCGCTGCACGACCACCGCCCCGAGCGGCGCCCCCGGCTGGACCTGCGCGGCGTCGTCCTCGCCTGCGCGGGCCTGGTCGCCGTCGTCTACGGATGCAGCGAGGCCGAACCACGCGGCTGGGACAGCCCCCTCGTCCTCTCCATGCTGATCGCCGGAGTGCTGCTGCTGGCCCTGTTCGGCTGGTGGCAGACCCGGGCCGGCAGCCCGCTGCTGCCCCCACGCATCGTGCGCGACCGCAACCGGGCGGGCGCCTTCCTGACGCTGGGCCTGGCCGTGATCGCCATGTTCGGGATGTTCCTGTACATGACGTACTACTTCCAGGACGTCCTCGGCTACCGGCCGGTCGAGGCCGGTCTGGCGTTCCTGCCGATGTCCGTCACGATCATCCTCACCAGCACCCAGATCGCCTCCCGGCTGCTGCACCGCCTGCCGCCGCGCCTGCTGATCTCGCCGGGGACGCTGCTGGCCGCCGTGGCCCTGTTCCTGCTGACGTTCCTGCCGGTGAAGGCCGACTACGTGGCGCACGTCCTGCCGTCGACGCTGCTGTTCGGCCTGGGCATGGGGCTGATCTTCGTGGCCGTGATGGACACCGCGACGAAGGGCGTCGACCCGAACGACTCCGGCGTCACCTCCGCCACTGTCAACACCTGCCAGCAAGTAGGCGGTTCGATCGGCACGGCCCTGCTCAACACCATCGCCACCTCCACCGCCGGCACGTACGTCGCCGCCCACCTGAAGTCGGCGGCGGCCACCGGCCCGGTCACCCCGGCGGTGCGCTCGGCCATCGCCAAGGACGGGGTGGTGCACGGCTTCCACGTCGGACTGGCCTGGGCCTCGGTGATCATGCTGGCGGCCTCCGTGGTGGCCTGGTTCGTGATCACGGCCCCGGCGCCGCGCGACGGGCACCGGACCGCGGGGGACGGCGCGGACGAGGACCGGCGAGCGGGGGACGCGGAGTACGACCCGCGCCGTATGCGCGCGGGCCCCTGAACCGCCACCCCGGTCACGGACGGCCGGCACGGTCACGATACGACCAGCAGCTCCCGCCCCGTCGTGTTCAGCCGCCTGCCGCCGTCCTCCGTGCACACCACGATGTCCTCGATCCGCACCCCGAAGCGGCCCGGCAGGTAGATCCCGGGCTCGATCGAGAAGCACATCCCCGGTACCAGGGTGAGGTGTTCGCCCTCGACCATGTACGGCGGCTCGTGGGTGGTGACGCCGATCCCGTGGCCGGTCCGGTGGACGAAGTACTCGCCGTAGCCGTGCCGGGCGATCACCTGGCGGGCCGCCCGGTCGACGTCCTGGCAGGCCGCGCCCGGCCGGACGGCCTCGAACGCCGCCTGCTGCGCCTCCCGGACCAGGTCGTGGACCTTGCGCTCCTCCGCGCCCGGCTCCCCCACGTGGACCGTGCGGGTGGTGTCGGAACCGTAGCCGTCCATCAGGCCGCCAAAGTCCATGACGACCATGTCGCCGTCCTGGATGACCCGGTCGCCCGCCTCGTGGTGCGGGTTGGCACCGTTGGGGCCGGAGCCGACGATGGTGAAGTCCACTTGCTGGTGGCCATGCTCGCGGAGCAGCCGATCCAGGTCAGCGGCCACCTCGCGCTCCCGCCGCCCGGCGAACGGCAGCCGGACGATCTCCTCGTACGTGGCGTCGGCCGCCGCCCCCGCCGCCGCGAGCCGCTCCACCTCGTAGGCGTCCTTGACCGCGCGCAGCATCGGCAACGCCTCGGTCAGCGCGGCGTGGGCGCCGCCGGGGCGCAGCCGCTGGAAGGCCAGCAGGTGCAGGGCCCAGGTGTTGTCGGAGACGCCGTACCGGCCCCGCGGTTCGAGGTGGTGGGCGAGCGCGTCGTAGGGGTTCTCGGCATCCCGCCAGCCGGCGACGGTCAACGCCGTTGCGCCGGGCGCCTTTTCGGCGTCGGGCCGCTCCAGCTCGGGGACCAGCAGCAGCGGCCTGCGGCCGGGGGTCACCACCAGCGCGGTGAGGCGCTCGGTGACGGGCGGGTGGTAGCCGCAGAGCCAGGCCAGGTCGGGGCCGGGCGCGATGATCAGTCCGGCCATGCCGGCCTGGGCGGCGGAGCGGGCCGCGCGCTCCATCCGGGCCGCGTAGTGGCCCGGGTCCAGCGGGCCGGAGGACGCTTCCATCGACGTGATCGCCATGGGGGCAGCGTAATCCGGGTGGAGACGTTCGGCAGGTGATCTCTACCTCACGGGTGAGACGCCTCTCCTCCGAGGGGAGGAGAGACCCCCACCCCAGGGCCGATTTTCCCCTGATTAATCGACTATTCGTTGGACCCGGGTAAGGAGCGTCCCTAGCGTAGGGATGCCCGCGCGGGGGGCCATGCCCTCCGCCGGACCGCACCAAGTCCTTGCACTATTCACACAGTGTTCCCGTAAATCCACGCAATTCCAAGGGGGAGCTCCTCACCATGTTCCGACGAGTCGGACGGTTCGCCGTCCACCGGCCCTGGGTCACGATCCTGGCCTGGATCGTGGCCGCCGTGGCCCTCGGCATTCTGGCCCCCGGCCTGAAGTCCACCACGGACCAGGCGGAGTTCCTGCCGTCTCACTACGAGTCCGTCAAGGCGGGCAAGGTTCAGGAGAAGGCGTTCCCCCAGGACGAACAGGCCGCCGCGCTGGGCGTCTTCAAGCGTGCCGACGGCGGGAAGCTCACCGCCCAGGACAAGCGGGACGTGGCGAAGGTCGCGGCCGGCCTGGACGCCAAGCATTACAAGAAGATATCGAAGGTGGTGACCAACGAGAAGGCCGTCTCCCCCAACCAGGAGATAGCCCTGGCCAACATCTACTCCAGCGAGAAGAACTGGTCGGACAAGGACGTCACCAAGTCCATCAAGAGCCTGCGTGAGGACGCCAAACCGCTCCTCAAGGGCACCCAGTTGAAGCTGGGCGTCACCGGTCAGGCGGCGTCCAACCTCGACGCCGAGGAGTCGTCCGGCGACACCGACGCCATGATCATGATGGCCACGCTGGTCCTCATCATCGTGCTGCTGCTGGTCATCTTCCGCAGCCCGCTCATCGCCATCCTGCCGGTCGTCATCATCTTCGTCGTCGCCTCGGTGGCCAACGGCCTGATCGGCACGGCGGCCTCGGTCGGCGGCCTCAAGGCCGACGCCAGCATCACCCCGATCCTGATCGTGGTGCTCTTCGGCGTGGGTACCGACTACATCCTCTTCCTGCTCTTCCGCTACCGCGAGCTGCTGCGCAACGGCGAGGAGCCCAAGGCGGCCCTGGCCGAGGCGGTCGCGCGGGTCGGCGAGACGATCGCCTCCGCCGCCGGCGCGGTCATCGCCTCGTTCCTGGCGCTGCTGCTGTCCACGATGGGCATGATGAAGGCCATGGGCCCGTCCCTGGCCATCGCCGTCGCGGTGACCCTGGTGGCCGCGCTCACCCTGGTCCCGGCCGTCTTCTCGCTGCTCGGCACCAAGGCGTTCTGGCCCTCCAAGGCCTGGAAGAAGACCCCGAAGAACCGCATGGCCAACGGCGTCGGCGGTATGGTCTCCCGGCGTCCGGGCCTCGTGGCCGCCCTGTCCGCCGCGGTCCTGGCCGTTCTGGCGGTCGGCGCGTTCGGGTTCAAGTCGCAGTTCGACATGGAGAGCCAGCTGCCCGAGAAGCTGGAGTCCGTCCAGGCGATGAAGGACCTTCAGAAGGGCTTCTCCGCCGGCCAGGCCGACCCGTCCACGGTCTTCGTCAAGTCGAAGGACGGCAAGCCGCTCGACACCGGCTCGCTGGAGGCGTTCCGCGGCAAGCTCAAGGACGTCAAGGGCGTGGCCGAGGTCAGCCCGGGCGTCCCGAGCAAGGACAAGTCCGTCGTCCAGTTCAGTGTGATCACCAAGGCCAAGCCCAGCGCCGACGAGGCCATCGAGCTCGCCGGCGGCGACCTGCGCGACACCGCGCACAAGGCGGCTCCGCAGGGCACCGAGGCCCTGGTCGGAGGCACCTCGGCGGTCCTCGCCGACATCGAGAACGCCGTCGCCCACGACTACAAGGTCGTCTTCCCGGTCGCCGGTCTCGCGATCATGCTGATCCTGGGTCTGCTGCTCCGCAGCGTGGTCGCGCCGGTCTACCTGATGATCGCGGTCGCCCTCGGCTTCGGCGCCACCCTCGGCTCCACGGTCTGGCTGTTCCAGGACCTCAAGGGCGAGGACGGCATGCTGTTCATGCTGCCGATCATCATCTATCTCTTCGTGGTGGCGATCGGTACGGACTACAACATCCTGATGGTCGCCCGCCTCCGCGAGGAGGTCCGCAAGGGCGTGCCGCCACGCGAGGCCATCCGCACCGCGGTCGCCCAGTCGGCCCCGACGGTCGCCTCCGCGGCGATCATCCTGGCCGGTACGTTCGGTGTGCTGCTGCTCGCCGAGAACTCCATGCTCCAGCAGATGGGCTTCGCGGTCGCCTTCGGCATCCTGCTCACCGCGTTCGTGATGGCGATGCTGCTCGTGCCGACGGTCACGTCGCTGCTGGGCCACAAGGCGTGGTGGCCGGGCCACCAGGACGCTCCGCGTGAGGACCCGCTGGTGAAGGCGGAGTACGGCGGCACGCACGACGCGCCGTCGTACAGCGGACACCGGTAGGAGACCGGTGGCGCCCCTGCCGCCTACGGCGGTGGGGGCGCCCCTGCCCCGCCCTTTCACCGTTTCTCGGGGGGGCGAGCCCCCGCACCCCCGAAACCGCGCTCCGCGCGGTTGTCCTCAAACGCCGGACGGGCCGGCCGGGGGCAACGACAAAGCCCGGGCCTAAGGCCCGGGCTTCGCTCTGCGCGCAGCGAGAGAGCCGCCTGTCGGGTTCGAACCGACGACCCCCTGTTTACAAGACAGGTGCTCTGGCCAGCTGAGCTAAGGCGGCACGCGGCAAGCACGCGGAAGCAGTCTAACCGGAGACAGCCCCGCCGCTCCCCCCGATTTTCGCGACCGCGGACTGCTGACAACCGCCCGGTCCGGAGGTAGCGTCACCGGCAACCCGTCCGCATTGGACTGGACCACTCCCTCTACTCGGATCGTCCGGCACGTTCCTGCCGGTGAAGGGACCCACCACCATGGCCACGGTCACGTACGACAAGGCGACCCGGATCTACCCGGGCTCCGACAAACCCGCCGTCGACCAGCTCGACATCGAGATCGAGGACGGCGAATTCCTCGTCCTGGTCGGCCCGTCGGGCTGCGGGAAGTCCACCTCCCTGCGGATGCTCGCGGGCCTGGAGGACGTCAATGGCGGCTCGATCCGCATCGGCGACCGCGACGTCACCAACCTGCCGCCGAAGGACCGGGACATCGCCATGGTGTTCCAGAACTACGCGCTCTACCCGCACATGACCGTCGCCGACAACATGGGCTTCGCCCTGAAGATCGCGGGCGTGCCCAAGGCGGAGATCCGGCAGAAGGTCGAGGACGCGGCACGCATCCTGGACCTCACGGAGTACCTGGGCCGCAAGCCGAAGGCGCTCTCCGGCGGTCAGCGGCAGCGCGTGGCGATGGGCCGGGCGATCGTCCGCGAGCCGCAGGTGTTCCTGATGGACGAGCCGCTGTCGAACCTGGACGCCAAGCTGCGCGTGCAGACCCGCACCCAGATCGCCGGCCTCCAGCGGCGCCTCGGCATCACCACCGTCTACGTCACCCACGACCAGGTCGAGGCCATGACCATGGGCGACCGGGTGGCGGTGCTCAAGGACGGCCTCCTCCAGCAGATCGACTCGCCGCGCAATATGTACGACCGCCCGGCCAACCTCTTCGTCGCCGGCTTCATCGGCTCCCCGGCCATGAACCTGGTCGAGGTGCCGATCACCGACGGCGGCGTCAAGTTCGGCAACAGCGTGGTCCCGGTCTCCCGCGAGGCGCTGGCCGCCGCGGCCGACCGCGGCGACCGGACGGTGACCGTCGGCGTCCGGCCCGAGCACTTCGACGTCGTGGAGCAGAACGGCGACACGGCCCGGATGCTGAGCAAGGAGACCGACGACGCCCCCGCCGGCCTGGCCGTCACGGTCAACGTGGTCGAGGAGCTGGGCGCCGACGGCTATGTGTACGGCACGGCGGAGGTCGGCGGCGAGACGAAGGACCTGGTCGTCCGCGTCAACGGGCGGCGCGTGCCGGAGAAGGGCTCCGCCCTGCACGTCGTCCCGCGCCCCGGCGAGCTGCACGTCTTCTCGACCTCGTCGGGCGAGCGGCTGAGCGATTGATTCACGCCGCCGTGCCGCCCCGCGCCGGGCGGCACGGCGGGCCTTACAGGCGGTCAACCGGACGCGTCACCGATTCCACGGCGACCTCCCCTGGTCCGGGCCCACGGGCGTCAACTCTTCCCCCTGAAGGCCCACGGTAATGCCACCCGATCGGGTGACTAAATGTCGCGGTCTCATTACGCCTCGCTACCATCTGCGGCATGAACCAGGCCGCCCGCCGCATCGGCAGAACCCTCGCCCTCGTCCTCCCCGTCGTCATGGTGCTCTCCGGGACCCTCGCCGTCACCCGGGTCCCGTGGGCGGCGCCCACCGCCGAGTCCCAGGTGCTCACCGCGTCCTCGGACACCGCCTCCAGCCAGGCCAGGGCCCGCGCCCCGCACGAGGTGCTGCGGGACAAGCTGCTCACGGAGCTCCAGGAGAAGAACCCCGGAGTGGCGCTGACCCACCTCCAGGAGGCCACCAACGGCCGCCCCTCGCTGGCGCGTTACTGCGTGGACATCGCCCGCGTCCTGGGCCAGGCCGCCGTCGCCAAGTACCACTCCGCGAAGAAGGCCCAGGCGTACTCGCGCCCGGTCTGCGACACCTCGTACGCCTCCGGGGTGGCCCAGGGCCACTGACGGCCCTCCCACCCCGGCGGCGGCCGGTCGCACCGCACCCCGCGGCACGGCATATCGTGCGGGGCATGACCGGCACGCACCCCGTCCCCACGCCCGCGCAAGCCGTGATCCTGGCCGGAGGCCAGGGGTCACGGCTTCGCCCTTACACCGACGACCGTCCCAAGCCGATGGTCGAGATCCCCGGCACCGGCGTGCCCATCATCGGCCACCAGCTGGCCTGGCTCGCCGCCGAGGGCGTCACCGACGCCGTCGTCTCCTGCGGCCACCTCGCCGAGGTGCTCCAGGCCTGGCTCGCGTCGGCCGACCTCCCGCTGCGGGTGACGACGGTGGTGGAGAAGGAGCCGCTCGGCCGCGGCGGCGGCCTCAAGCACGCCGCCGCCTCCCTCCCCCACCCCGACCGGCCCTGGTACGCCACCAACGGGGACATCTGGACGCGGTTCTCGCTCCGCGAGATGGCCGCCTTCCACCACGAGCGGGACGCCACCGCGACCCTCGCCCTGGCCCGCCCCCGGATCCCCTGGGGAGCCGTGGAGACCGACGAGTTCGGGCACGTCCTGGACTTCATCGAGGCCCCGCCCTCGCCCTACCTGATCAACGCGGGCGTCTACGTCTTCTCGGCGGGCTTCGCCGACCTGCTGCCCGAGCGCGGCGACCACGAGCGCACCACCTTCCCCCGGCTCGCCCGGGAGCGGCGGCTGGCGGGCTACCCGCTGCCGCACGGCGCATACTGGCGGGCCATCGACACCGCCAAGGACCTGACGGAGGCGGCCCGGGAACTGGCCGGCTGACGTCCCTCCGACGCGCCGCGGCCGGGAGCCGGCCTCCGGCTCAGCCGAGGAGGCCGCCGAGGGCGCCACCGCCCGTCATGCCTCCGGTGGAGCCGGTGCCTCCCGACGACGTCCCGCCACCGGTCGACCCGCCGGTGGTCGCGGCACCCGTGGGGCTGTGCGGCGCGGCCGGGGCGGCGGGACGCTGGTGGGGCGTCCGGGTCGCCGGACGGGTGCCGGGCGTACCGGCCGCCGGGTGGCCGGAAGTCGCCGCCCCCGTCGGGGACTTCACCGACCCCGGAACGGCCGGCTTCGCGCTCGGTGACGGCGTCTTCCGGCCCGTGGCGCTCGGCCGGGGCGTCCCCGGCGTCGCCGAGCCGTGGGCGCCGCCGCGCGGGGTGGAACCGGCCGACGGACGCTGCGGGAGCGGCGAACCGGGCAGGTTGTTGACCGGCGGGGCGGACGGGCCCGGCGCCGGGGCCGGCCGCGAGGAGCGGACGGCGCCGCCGAGCATCGAACCCACCAGCAGCGACAGGCCGATGAGCACCGTCGCCATGACCGTGCCGCGGCGCAGCACCCGCCGCCGCAGCTGCCCGATCCCGGCCCGGGGGCCGAGCCGCCGCCACGCCTCGCCGGCGAGCCGGCCGTCGACGGAGTACACCGGGGCGCCCGCGATCACCAACGGGCTCCAGGCGGCCAGGTAGATGATGTCCGGGGCGTCGTAAGCCGGAACGGTCCGCCAGCTGACGGTGACCAGCAGGGTGGCCGAGAGCAGCACGCCGACGGCGGCGGCGAGGCGCTGCCAGAGGCCGAAGATGGTGAGGACGCCGACGATGATCTGGAGGAAGGCCACGGTCAGGCCCGCGCCCACCGGGTGGGCCAGCGCCAGCTCCCGGAGCGGGGCGGCGGCGGGCCAGGGGTGCAGCGAGGTCAGCCAAGTGACCATGGAGCCGCGCTTGCCGCCGTCGAAGTAGACGGGGTCGCACAGCTTGCCCATGCCGGCGTAGACGGAGATCAGACCGAGGAAGACGCGCAGCGGCAGCAGGACGACGCCCAGGTTCATCCGGCGCCCGGGGTAGTAGGCGTGCAGGTCGGAGTCGCCGCGGTCGCGGCCGTCGCTTCCGGTGCCCTCGCCGTCCTCGTCGGACCAGTCGCCCTCGTTCTCGTCGAACTCGCCGTAGTCGTACGGCTGTTCGTCGAACGCCCCCCGGGCCGGGCGGACCCCGGCGAGCAGCGGCTCCCCCGGTTCGACGGGACCTCGGGGGCCGATGACGGTGGTCGGGGCGTCGTCGACGCCGATCCTCGGCAGGACCTGGGTGGCCCCGGCCTCGCCGCCGGCGCGGGCGGCCCCGGACTCCCGCACGGCGTCGAGGAGCCGGGTCGGCGCCGCGTCACCGGGCTCGGCCCGCCCGCTCCACACCACGGGGGCCCGGCGTTTGGCCGGGCCCTTGACGGTGGGCAGCTGCGCCGTGTCGGCGGCGACTCCGGCGTAGTGCCGGGCGGCTGCGTGCGGGGGACGCGCGAGCTGCACGCGGAAGCTCAGGTGGTTGCCGGAGACCTGCGCGGGGTCGGACGGGACTTTCACCGTACTCAGCGCGGGCTGGTCGTCGTACCCGGAAGAGCTTCCCCCCGTAGGTGTGCGGGGTGTTCTGGTGTCCACGCTCATCTAACCGAGTGACCGGAGCTTAGGACACTGCCTTGACCGACACGGGTGTCCGAGACCCGTCAAGACGGGCAACAGGCGGAACCGCAAGGGCCGGACGGGGAGAAAATCGGCCCCGTCCGGCCCTTGCGTACACCGCGCTCGGCGCCCTTCCACCACGGACCGCGGCGCACCGCGGAAGACCGCCGGGCGGCCGCGCCGTCACGCCCGGCGGCGCGCCGCCTCGTACAGCACGACGCCCGCCGCGACACCGGCGTTCAGCGACTCGGCGCCGCCCGGCATCGGGATGCGGACCCGGAAGTCGCAGGTCTCGCCGACGAGCCGGGAGAGGCCCTTGCCCTCGCTGCCCACGACGATCACGACCGGGCCCTCCAGCGCGTCCAGCTCGTGCAGCTCGACGTCGCCGTCGGCGGCCAGGCCGACGACCATCAGGCCCTCCTTCTGGTACGCCTCCAGCGTCCGCGTCATGTTCGTGGCGCGGGCGACGGGCGTCCGGGCGGCGGTGCCGGCCGAGGTCTTCCAGGCGCTGGCCGTCATCCCGGCCGCGCGCCGCTCGGGCACGACCACGCCGTGGCCGCCGAAGGCGGAGACGGAGCGGACGACGGCGCCGAGGTTGCGCGGGTCGGTGATGCCGTCGAGGGCGACGATCAGCGGGTCCTCGCCGTCGGCGTGCGCCGCCGCGGTGAGGTCCTCGGGGTGCGCGTAGTCGTACGGCGGCACCGAGAGGACGAGGCCCTGGTGGTTGAGGCCGTTGGTCATGCGGTCGAGCTCGGGGCGGGGGGCCTCCATGAGGTTGAGGCCCTTGTCCGTGGCGAGCTGGAGCGCCTCGCGGACGCGCTCGTCGTTGTCCAGGTACTGCTGGACGTAGAGCGTGGTCGCGGGGACGCCCTCGCGCAGCGCCTCGACCACGGAGTTGCGGCCGACGACGAGCTCGTTGGTGCCCTTGGGGCCGCCGCGGCGCGGGGCCGGGCGGCGGGCCGCCTGCTTGGCCTGGGCGTTCGCGACGCGGTTCTTCTTGTGGCCCTTGCGCATGTGCGCGGGCGGGGTCGGGCCCTTGCCCTCCAGGCCCCGGCGTCGCTGGCCGCCGCTGCCGACCGTCGCGCCCTTCTTGTTGGACGTGCGGCGGTTCCTGCGCTGGCTGTTGCCGGCCATGGGGTCACCTGTTTCTTCACTGCCAGAGCCGCTGGCCGCGACTCAGTAGACGTACGTACGAAAAGTGTCGCTCAGGAAAGCGACCAGCGCGGGCCGGACGGGGTGTCCTCGATCGCGAGACCGGACTGCTGGAGCTGGTCGCGGAGGGCGTCGGCGGTGGCGTAGTCCTTGCGGGCGCGGGCCGCCTGGCGCTGCTCCAGCACCATCCGGACCAGCGAGTCCACCACACCGTGCAGGTCGTCGCCGCGGTCGCCGCCGGACCACCGCTCGTCCAGCGGGTCCAGGCCCAGGACGCCGAGCATGGCCCGCACCTCGGCCAGACGGGCGACGGCGCCCTCCTTGTCGTCGGCGGTGAGGGCCGCGTTGCCCTGGCGGACGGTGGTGTGCACGACGGCCAGCGCCTGCGGGACGCCGAAGTCGTCGTCCATCGCCTCGGCGAAGGCGGGCGGCACCTCGGCCGCCGGGGGGACCGTCTTCCCCGCCTTCTCGGTGACGCGCTGCACGAACCCCTCGATCCGCGCGAACGCCGACTCGGCCTCCCGCAGCGCCTCCGGGCTGTACTCGATCATCGAGCGGTAGTGCGGGGTGCCCAGGTAGTAGCGGAGGACGATCGGGCGCCACTCCTTGACCATCTCCGAGACGAGCACCGAGTTGCCCAGCGACTTGGACATCTTCTCGCCGCTCATGGTGACCCAGGCGTTGTGCACCCAGTAGGCGGCGAAGTCGTCGCCGAAGGCCTTGGCCTGGGCGATCTCGTTCTCGTGGTGCGGGAAGATCAGGTCGAGGCCGCCGCCGTGGATGTCGAAGGCGGTCCCCAGGTACTTGTGCGCCATGGCCGAGCACTCCAGGTGCCAGCCCGGGCGGCCGCGGCCCCAGGGGGTCTCCCAGCTGGGCTCGCCCTCCTTGGCCGCCTTCCACATGGCGAAGTCGCGCGGGTCGCGCTTGCCGGTCTCGCCCTCGCCGGAGGGCTGGAGCAGATTCTCCAGCTCCTGGTTGGAGAGGCGCAGGTAGTCGGCGTAGGAGCGGACGTCGAAGTAGACGTTGCCGTCGGCGGCGTAGGCGTGACCCCGCTCGATCAGCCCGCGCATCATCTCGATCATCTCGGGGACGTGGCCCGTGGCGCGCGGCTCGACGGTCGGGGGCAGGCAGCCCAGGGCGTCGTAGCCGGCGTTGAACGCGCGCTCGTTCTCGTAGCCGATCGCCCACCAGGGGCGGCCCTGCTCGGCCGACTTTTTAATGATCTTGTCATCGATGTCGGTCACATTGCGGACGAACGTCACGTCGTAGCCGCGGTAGGCGAACCAGCGGCGCATGATGTCGAAGTTCAGCCCCGACCGGATGTGTCCGATGTGCGGCGCGGCCTGCACGGTCGCGCCACACAGGTAGATCGAGACGCAGCCCGGGACGAGCGGGGAGAAGTCACGGATCTGCCGGGCGCTGGTGTCGTACAGGCGAATAGTCACGGAACCAGGGTAGTGGTCCCATGGCAGTGCCCCGGGCGCGCGGCACCCGGATCCGACCCTGATCCGGACCCCGAGCGCCCTCGGGGGCGTGCGCGGCCGGGCGCGGAGCGGTCGGGACGCGCCCCCTCGGCGCGCTTTGCCCGCTATTTAATGTTTTGCGGCAAAAATGCAATTCCGCGTGGTAACTTCCCGGGCACACCTCGGGACCGGAGCGCCGCGGACACCAGGAGGGGCGTTGCACTCCACTCTGCCGGTACAGCAGGAACACCCCCAACCCCGGGAACCGTCCCCGACGTCCGGCGCGCGCCGCCCGGGCCGGCTGGCCGCCCTGGACGGGCTGCGGCTCTGCGCGGCACTGATGGTGGTCGCCTACCACTGGATCGCCTTCGGCAGCGGCGCCTGGGGGCACCGCTCCGCCCGTGACCTCTTCCCCACCGCGTACCTGCCCGCGTCCTACGGCTGGCTGGGCGTCCAGCTCTTCTTCCTGATCAGCGGGTTCGTGATCTGCATGAGCGGCTGGGGCAAGGGCGTCGGGCAGTTCGCCGTCTCCCGGATCACCCGGCTCTTCCCCGCCTACTGGTTCGCGGTCCTGCTGGTCGCTCTCGCCGTCCGGCTGTGGCCCGTGGTCAACTCCCCCACCGCCCTCCAGGACGTCGCCGTCAACCTCACGATGCTCCAGGAACCCCTGGGGGTGGAACCGGTCGACGGCGTGTACTGGACCCTCTGGATCGAGGTCCGCTTCTACCTGCTGTTCGCCCTGGTCGTCCACGGGGGGCTCGACTACCGGCGCGTCGTCGCCTTCTGCGGGCTCTGGGGCGCCGGCGCGGTCGTCGCCCGGGCCACCGGCGACCAGCTGCTCGAACGCGTCCTGCTGCCCTACGACTGCTGGTACTTCATCGCGGGCATCGCCTTCTACCTGATGTACCGCTTCCGCCCGGCCCCGCTCCTCTGGCTGATCGTCGGCGGCACCTTCCTGATCGCCCAGCACGACCTGCTCGTCGCCGAGCGCCGCGCGGAGGCGTACATGGGCCACCGGGTGCCCCACTGGCCCACCCTCGCCCTGGTCGCCGTGTTCTACCTCTCCCTGATGGCGGTCGCTCTGGGGTGGACACGGCGGCTGGACTGGCGTTGGCTGTCCACCGCGGGGGCGCTGACCTATCCCCTCTACCTGCTCCACGAGCGCCTCGGCTGGGTGGTCATCCGGTACGCGGACGGGCATCTTCCGCGCCACGTACTGCTCCCCCTCCTGCTGGCGGGGGCGCTGACGGCCGCCTGGCTGGTGCACCGGGGGATCGAGCGCCCGCTGGCCCGCCGGCTCGGGGACGCGCTGCGGCGCGCCGTCGCACGGCGGGGGGCAGGCCCGCCGGGCCCGGCCGGCACCGTCCGGTCACCCGGTCGTCACGCGACCGTCGGGGAACGGCGGGGATGAATACCACCATCCAGGGGAGACGGTGGAGAAAAACCGAGACAGGAGACCACGGTCGCAGCCATGCGCACGTCCTCTGTGTCAGCATTCCCGCACACCCCCGCTCTGTATGACGATCTGACTAGCCCACGGAAGAGGACGACATGCGCTTCGCCAGGCGAGGTGGACTCGACGGCGCCCCACGAGCCGTCCGGCGCCCGGCACCCCGGCTCGCCGTACTGGACGGCCTCCGTCTGGTGGCGGCCCTCATGGTCGTGGTCTTCCACTACACCGCCCTGCGCGGCGGTTGGGACCGGCACCCGGACAAGGTCTTCCCGGTCCTGCGGACGGTCACCCGCTACGGCTTCGTCGGCGTCGAGGTCTTCTTCCTGATCAGCGGTTTCGTCATCTGCATGAGCACCTGGGGACGGTCGCTCGGCGACTTCGTGGTCTCCCGCGTCTCCCGGATCTACCCCGCCTACTGGTTCGCGGTCTTCCTCACCGCCGGGGTGATCACGCTGTGGCCGCAGGTGCGCACCGTGGAGAGCTGGGACGTCGTCCTCACCAACCTCACGATGGTCCAGGAGGCCTTCGGGGTCTGGGACGTGGACGGCGTCTACTGGACGCTGTTCATCGAGCTCAAGTTCTACGCCCTCTTCGCGATCGTGGTGGCCACCGGCGTCACGTACCGCAAGTGCGTCCTGTTCTGCGGCGTCTGGACCGTCGCGGCGGTCGTCGCCCCGCAGTCCGACAGCAAGCTGCTGGAGATGTGGGCGACCCCGCTCTACACGCCCTACTTCGTGGCCGGCATCGCCTTCTACCTGATGCACCGCTTCAAGCCCACGGCGCTGCTGTGGGGCATCACCGCGATCTCCCTGCTGATCGCGCTGCACGGGGTGCCCAAGCGGGTCGCCGACAACACCAACACCAGCATCCCGACCTGGCCGGCCAAGCTGCTGGTGGTCGCGGCCTTCGTGCTCATGGCACTGATCGCGCTGGGGTACTTCAACCGGATCCAGTGGCGCTGGCTCACCACCGCCGGCGCCCTCACCTACCCGCTGTACCTCATCCACCAGTACATCGGCATGACCGTCATCCACGGCCTGCGCTCCCACATCCCGCCGTACCCGCTGGTGGCCGGCCTGATCGCGGTGATGCTGACGGCCGCCTGGCTGATCCACCGCTGTATCGAACGCCCGGTGGGCAAACGCCTGCGGCGCGCGATGCAGCAGGGCATGGAGGAGATGCGCCGCAACTCCACCGTCCCCGCGCTGCGCAAGCCCGACCCGCAGAGCGGCCTGGCGATCCTCCAGGAGCCTCGCAACTCCAAGCCCTTCGAACCGGCCGAGTCCGGCCGGGTGGGTGCCGGCACGGTCGACGGCGGCTGAGGACGGACGACGCGCGGACGCGCCCCCCGGGGAACGGGGGGCGCGTCCGGCCGTCTCAGAGCCTGCCGACCACCTTGCGCGGCCTGACGCGGACGACGATCCGCTCGGCGTCGTTCTTCGCGTCCGGGTTGAAGTCCGCGTACGCCTTGCCCGTGTACTTGCGGGACAGCTCGTCGATGAGCTCCTGACCGCCCTCGGTGGTCAGCTCCGCGGTACCGCGGATCTCGGCGTAGGTGTAGGGGGCGTTCGGCGGGTTCACCAGGACGGTGATCCGCGGGTCGCGGCGGAGGTTCCGCTCCTTCCGGCGCCCGACGGTCGTCGAGATCAGCAGGTCGTCGCCGTCCCGCTTGATCCAGGTGACCGACAGCTGGGGGCTGCCGTCGGGCTGGACGGTGGCGACGGTGACGAAGGCGGGGTTGTCGTCCAGGTACTGCTTCAGGTCGTCCGAGAGCGTGGCTGACACCTTCCGGGTCCTTCCCTCAGTGACGGGCGCGCACCGGGCGGGTGCGCGCACGGCGAAGTGCGGTACCGGATCACCGTAAGCCACGCCACCGTCACCGAGGGGGGCAATGCCGCCTACGGCAGGGGTGCCCCGCTCAGCGCCGGTACACCAGCGCCGTCGCCACCGCCGCCAGGCCCTCCGCGCGGCCGGTCAGGCCCAGCCCGTCGGTGGTCGTCCCGGAGACGGACACCGGGGCGCCCACCGCCTCCGACAGCACGCGCTGCGCCTCGGCCCGGCGCTTGCCGATCTTCGGGCGGACGCCGATGACCTGCACCGCCACATTGCCGATCCCGAAGCCCTCGGCGCGGACGATGCGGGCGGCCTCGGCCAGCAGCGTCACGCCGGAGGCGCCGGACCACTCGGGGCGGTCGGTGCCGAAGTGGGCGCCCAGGTCGCCGATGCCGGCGGCGGAGAACAGCGCGTCACAGGCGGCGTGCGCGGCGACGTCGCCGTCCGAGTGGCCGGCGAGGCCGTGCGTAGCGCCCTCCCAGAGCAGGCCCGCGCACCACAGTTCGCGGCCCTCCTCGAAGGCGTGCACGTCGGTGCCGATTCCCACCAGGGGCAGGGCCGGTACGTCAGAAGCCATCGTTGGCCCTCCTCCGGGCGATCACTGCCTCGGCCAGCACCAGGTCCAGCGGCCTGGTCACCTTGAACGCCTCCTCGTGCCCGGGGACGAGCACGACGGGGACGCCCAGCCGCTCGACCATCCCCGCGTCGTCGGTGGCCCCGTCGCCCTCGCGGGCGGCCGTCTCGAACTTCGCGTGGGCGGCGTCCAGGGTCTGCCGGTCGAAGCCCTGCGGGGTCTGCACGGCCCGCAGCAGGGCGCGCTCCGGGGTGCCGGTGACGGTCTCGGGGCCGCCGGCGTCCGCGCCGTCGCGCGGGGCGACCTGCTTGACCGTGTCGGCCAGCGGCAGGGCCGGCACCACGGCCGGGTGGCCGGAGCGGACGGCCGCGACGACGGAGTCGACCGTGTCGACGGGGACGAGCGGGCGGGCCGCGTCGTGGACCAGGACGATCCCGACGTCGTCGGGCAGGGCCTTGAGCCCCAGGCCGACCGACTCCTGCCGGGTGGCTCCGCCGGGGACGACCGTGACCTCGGTCCGGTCGCCCGCGAGCGGGAACTCGTCGAGCAGCGACCGCACCTCGGCCTCGCCGTCGGGCGGGGCCACGACCACGACCAGGGAGACGGCCCGGGAGGCGGTCATCGCGCGGACGGCGCGCACCAGCATGGGCGTACCGCCGAGGGCGCGCAGCGCCTTGGGTGCGCCGGGGCCGAGCCGGACGCCGCGGCCGGCCGCGGGGATCACCGCGGCCGTACGGGGCGCGGGTGGGCCGGAAGTCTCCGGCCGGGCGGGAACGGTGGCTCGATCAGACATCGCGTTGGCGTTCAGGTTTGCTTCCTCGGCCGAGGTGGGTATGGCCTGGGGGAACCCCGAGCGCGCAGGGCTCGGGACAATTCCGGGCGCTCACCGTGACCAGCCCCTTCCGTGAACGACTGGTCCGGCCGCTCGCCCGCCCGACATCCGTGCGGCGGACCCTCGTCATGGAATGACACGGGTACGTTCGGTGACACGGGTGGTACGGCGGGTGCGGGTCCGGGTTCACCGGTCCCGGCGGAGCGGGGATGCCGTGCCGGAGCAGAGATGCCGCAGCGCCCGTCGGACGAGCTGTTCGTTCGTCAGCGGGCACCGCGGCACTTCCACGTCGCGACTGCGTCGCACTACTTCTGTTGTGCGGCGGGGAGCCGGCACCTGAGCGTCAGGTGTGCGTCAGGACGCGAGAACCTCGTCGAGCAGGGCCTCGGCCTTGTCCTCGTTCGTGTTCTCAGCGAGAGCGAGCTCGCTGACCAGGATCTGACGGGCCTTGGCGAGCATGCGCTTCTCGCCGGCGGACAGACCGCGCTCGCGCTCCCGGCGCCACAGGTCGCGGACGACCTCGGCGACCTTGATCACATCGCCGGAGGCGAGCTTCTCCAGGTTCGCCTTGTAGCGGCGCGACCAGTTGGTCGGCTCTTCGGCGTACGGCGCCCGAAGAACCTCGAAGACCCGGTCGAGCCCGTCCTGGCCGACCACATCGCGAACACCGACGAACTCCGCATTGTCCGCCGGCACCCGAACCGTCAGGTCACCCTGGGCGACCTTCAGCACCAAGTAGGTCTTGTCCACGCCTTTGATCTGGCGAGTTTCGATGGCCTCGATCAGCGCGGCCCCGTGATGGGGATAGACCACGGTGTCGCCAACCTTGAACGTCATGTGACAGGTACCCCTTCCGTGGCTATCCAGTCTAACACGGGAAGTGTTGGTTCTGAATGGCGTTTCCGCAGGTCAGGGCATATCTCGGGGCTTGACAACAGCGGCCGGGACGTGCTGCGCGGGGGTTCCGGAAGCAGGTATTCGCAGGTCGGAGCGGTTGTCCGGGGCAAGCGAAACGGGCACGTTACACGTACCGGGACGGGCACGCGAGCGGTCGAACGTCCCGTTTTGCCGGGGTCCGGTCGTGGCAGTTCCGGTACTCCGTTCGGGGCGGCGGCTCCTTCCGCGCGCGCATTACGGAATTGATCAAGCCGAACTTGATCAATTCCGTAACTCACTCTCCTCACCACTCACATTCCTTACCGATAATCCACCGGACGGCTCCTCGGATAAGCCGGTGGTAGGACGCCTCGCGGCCGAGTGGACCTTGAGGGGCGGGTCGGGTGCGGGGCCCGCGCGACGGCTCGGTAACCTAAGCGCGCTGACACACCTCTTACTTCGTCCAAGGAGATGCCGCCGCCGTGAGCAGCAGCCTTCGACGCGGCGCTCTCGCCGCCACCGTCCTCGCGCTCTCGATCGTCTCGCTCTCCGCCTGCGCGGCGGGCAACGACGCGGGGACGCTGCAGGTCAAGCCGGACAACGCCGCCGCCTCCGTCGGTGCCATCAAGCTCCAGAACGTCAACGTGGTCACCCAGCCGGGCCAGACCGCCACCGGTCCGGCCGTGATCACGGGCCAGGTGTTCAACAACGGTGACGAGGACCAGTCGCTGACCGCCGTCAAGCTGCCCGGCAAGAACGTCACGGTGCAGCTCACCGGCGCCAAGGGCAGCGGCCCGGTGGTCGTCCCGGCCGGGGGCTCGGTGACGCTGGGCGGCAAGGGCAACGCCTCCGCCGTCCTGCCGAACGGCCGCGAGAGCCTGAAGGACGGCGCGCAGCAGCAGCTGTCCTTCGTCTTCAGCCGCACCGGTGACGTGCGGGTCGGCGCGTTCGTCGTCCCGGCCACGAGCTACTTCAAGGACTGGGGTCCCAGCGAGGCCCCGCAGGCCTCCGGCTCCCCGCAGCCGGGCAAGCCGGGCGGCGGCAAGCAGGGCAAGCCGGGCGCGACCGCCCCGGTCTCCGGCGGCGCCTCCGCGCCGGCCTCCGACAAGGCCGGGGACAAGGCCGGGGACAAGGCCAAGAAGGACGGAAAGCCGGAGAGCGGCGACAAGAACGACAAGGCCAAGGGCGACAAGAACCGCCAGACGCCCGCCGCGCCCGACACCGAGCGCTGACGCTCCTCGCGCGGATGTGGCCGGGGCCCGGACGGTGCGGGCGCGGTCTACGGCTCGAACTTGTAGCCGAGACCGCGCACCGTCACCAGGTAGCGCGGGGCGCCCGGATCCGGCTCGATCTTGGCGCGCAGCCGCTTGACGTGGACGTCGAGCGTCTTGGTGTCGCCCACGTAGTCCGCGCCCCACACCCGGTCGATGAGCTGCATCCGGGTCAGCACCCGTCCGGCGTTCCGCAGCAGCATCTCCAGCAGGTCGAACTCCTTCAGCGGCAGGTCGACCTTGCCGCCGGCGACGGTGACGACGTGCCGGTCGACGTCCATCCGCACCGGGCCGGCCTCCAGGGCGGCGGGCGCGACCTCCTCGGGCTCTCCCCTGCGGCGCAGCACCGCGCGGATGCGGGCGACCAGCTCGCGGGAGGAGAAGGGCTTGGTGACGTAGTCGTCGGCCCCTATCTCCAGGCCCACGACCTTGTCGATCTCGCTGTCCTTCGCGGTGACCATGATGACGGGCACGTTGGAGCGTCCCCGCAGCTGCCGGCAGACCTCGGTGCCGGGCAGGCCCGGCAGCATCAGGTCGAGCAGGACGAGATCGGCGCCGTTGCGCTCGAACTCCTCCAGGCCCTCGGGGCCGGTGGCCGCGATGGCGACCTCGAACCCCTCCTTGCGCAGCATGTAGGACAACGCGTCGCTGAAGGACTCTTCGTCCTCGACGACGAGCACTCGGGTCACGGGGCGACCTCCGGTCGGATCTCGTTCTGGCGGTGCGGGCGGAAGGAGAGCATGGGGCCGGCGACGGGGCACGTGGGGCGCGGGTGACTCACCGGAGCGTCTCCGGGGTGGCGAGCCCGGCGTCGAGGCGGCCCCGGGCACCGGCCGCGGCCGGCGGATCGTCGGCGCCGGCCCGGTGCATCCGGAGCCGGTCGCGGCCGACGCCCGCCTCCGGCAGGCGGAGCGTGAAGGTGGACCCCTGGCCCTCGGCGCTCCAGACCGTGACCTCGCCGCCGTGCGACGCGGCCACGTGCTTGACGATCGACAGGCCGAGGCCGGTGCCGCCGGTGGCCCGGGAGCGGGCGGGGTCGACCCGGTAGAAGCGCTCGAAGACCCGCTCGCGGTCCTTCTCCGATATGCCGATGCCCTGGTCGGTGACGGCGATCTCGATCAGGTCGCCCCCGGGGGCGGCGACCCGGCGGGCGGCGATGCCCACTCTGGTGCGGGCGGGACTGTAGTTCACGGCGTTCTCGACGAGGTTGCCGAGCGCAGCGGCGAGCTGCCCCCGGTTGCCCCAGACGTGCAGGCCGGCGGCGCCGCCCGAGGCCATGGTGATCTGCTTGGTGCCGGCCTGGTGGCGGCAGCGGTCGACGGCCTCGGCGACGAGCTCGTCCACCCGGACGGGCTCGGCGTCCTCCAGGGGGTCGTCGTTCTGCACCCGGGAGAGGTCGATCAGCTCCTGGACCAGGTTGGTCAGCCGGGTGGCCTCGATCTGCATCCGGCCGGCGAAGCGGGTGACCGCCTCGGGGTCGTCGCTGGCGTCCATCACGGCCTCGGAGAGCAGCGACAGCGCGCCGACCGGGGTCTTGAGCTCATGGCTGACGTTGGCGACGAAGTCCCGGCGGACGGCCTCGATGCGGCGGGCCTCGGTGAGGTCCTCGACCAGCAGCAGCACCAGGCGGGAGCCCAGCGGCGCCACCCGGGCGGAGACCGCGAGGGCCTCCCCGCGGCCCGTGCCGCGGCGCGGCAGATCCAGCTCGACCTGGCGTATCTCCCCGTCCCGCCGGGTGTCGCGAGCCATCTGGAGCATCGCGTCCACGGCGAGCCGGCCGCCGCGCACCAGGCCCAGGGCGTACGCCGCCGAGCTGGCCTTGACGACGGCGTCGCCCTCGTCGAGCACGACGGCCGAGGACCGCAGCACGGAGAGGACCGTGTCGACGCCGGGCGGCAGGACCGCGTCGGTGTGCAGCGAGCTGCGGCTGGGGCGCGCCTGATCCCGCTCGCTCCAGCGGAACGCCAGCATGGCGATCACGCCGGTGCACAGGCCGGCGAGGGCTGCCGCTGCGGCGACCGCCGCGTCCACGTTCATGCCTCCAGGTTATGTGGGGGCACCGACAGCCCCACAGCGAAATGGGGGGCGTCTCGAACACACGTTGCCGAGAGTTCACCTTGAGGTCGGCGGTGGTTCACTCCGGGGGTCGACACCCGTCGCGTTCCGGCCGGATCGTGGTACCGGGACGGCCGATCCGGCGGGTTCCCCGGCCGTCGCACCACTCGAAGCGAGAGAAGGACACGATGCGGGACGCGTACCACGAGGAGCTGGACTCGATAGGCGACGGGCTGGTCGAAATGGCCCGGCTCGTCGGCTCCGCCATAGGGCGTGCCACGACGGCGATCCTGGACGCGGACCTCAAGCTCGCGGAGGCCGTGATCGCCGGGGACGGCAAGGTGGACGACCTCCAGCGGGACCTGGAGGCGCGGGCCATCGCGCTGCTGGCCCGGCAGCAGCCGGTCGCCACGGACCTGCGGATCGTGGTGACGTCGCTGCGGATGAGCGCCGACCTGGAGCGTTCGGGCGACCTCGCGCAGCACGTCGCGAAGCTCGCCCGGCTGCGCTTCCCGGAGACGGCGGTCCCGCGCGACCTGCACTCCACGGTGCTGGAGATGGGCCAGCTCGCCCAGCGGCTGATGGCCAAGGCCGGCGAGGTGCTGATCACCAAGGACGTCGACCTGGCGCTCCAGCTGGAGCAGGACGACGACGCCATGGACCTGCTGCACCGCGCCCTCTTCCAGCACCTGATGGACGACCGCTGGCAGCACGGCATCGAGACGGCCGTGGACGTGACCCTGCTCGGCCGCTACTACGAGCGGTTCGCCGACCACGCCGTCTCCGTCGCCAAGCGCGTCGTCTACCTCGTCACCGGGGAGCACGCGGACGAGCTCGGCCAGACGGCGAGCGCCCCCGGCGCGAGCGAGACACCGTGATACCCCGCGTGCGCCCGTGCGCTCCCCGGCGCTCCCGGTGCGCCCGCACACTCGTACACCCTGCGCATTGACGGCCGGTGTGCGATGAGCGTTGAGTGGGGTGTGGCAGACCACCCATCGAGGAGGTACCGCATGACCGGTTCCCCAGACCGTGTGACGCCCGCAGCACCCGCGATGAGCGGTTGCAACTGCGGTCCCGGCTGCCAGTGCGGCTGCCAGAGCGGCGGCTCCTGCAACTGCGGCGGCGGCTGCGGCTGACACACCTCATCCACGTCACTCACGGGAAGGGCCCCCGAGCGGCCGACGCCGCTCCGGGGGCCCTTGCCCGTACCGGGCCGGTGTCCTACTTCTTCTTGCCCTGGTTCTTCACGGCCTCGATCGCGGCCTTCGCGGCCTCCGGGTCGAGGTAGGTGCCGCCGGGGACGACCGGGCGGAAGTCGGCGTCCAGCTCGTAGGCGAGCGGGATGCCGGTGGGGATGTTCAGGCCCGCGATGTCGGCGTCGGAGATGCCGTCCAGGTGCTTGACCAGGGCGCGCAGCGAGTTGCCGTGGGCGGCGACCAGGACGGTGCGGCCGGCCAGCAGGTCCGGGACGATGCCGTCGTACCAGTACGGCAGCATGCGGACGACGACGTCCTTGAGGCACTCGGTGCGGGGGCGCAGCTCCGGGGGGATGGAGGCGTAGCGCGGGTCGTCGCTCTGGGAGAACTCGGCGCCGTCCTCCAGGACGGGCGGCGGGGTGTCGTACGAGCGGCGCCAGAGCATGAACTGCTCCTCGCCGAACTCGGCCAGGGTCTGGGCCTTGTCCTTGCCCTGGAGGGCGCCGTAGTGGCGCTCGTTCAGCCGCCAGGAGCGGTGGACGGGGATCCAGTGGCGGTCGGCCGCCTCCAGGGCCAGCTGCGCGGTGCGGATGGCGCGCTTCTGGAGGGAGGTGTGGACCACGTCAGGGAGCAGGCCGGCGTCCTTGAGCAGTTCTCCGCCGCGGACGGCCTCCTTCTCGCCCTTCTCGTTCAGGTTGACGTCCACCCAGCCGGTGAACAGGTTCTTCGCGTTCCACTCGCTCTCGCCGTGGCGGAGGAGGATGAGCTTGTACGGTGCGTCGGCCATGCCCTTGAGCGTAATCGACGGGGCGGGGACGCCGCTCCCGGCGTGCCTCCCGGGACGTTTGACGCACCCCGTCAATTGAATGGCGTGCCCACGCCAGGCGCTCGTAACGTGCGGACCATCGGACCGGCACTTACCGACAGGGGGCGGACGCGTGATGGGGCGCATGGGCAGGGCGGCGCGGGACAGTGTGGCGGGGCTCCCCCGCGCGTTCTGGTGGCTGTGGGTCTCCACCCTGGTCAACCGGCTGGGTTCGTTCGTCTCCACGTTCCTGGCCATCTACCTGACGCTGGAACGCGGCTACTCCGCCTTCTTCGCCGGGCTCGTCGCCGCCCTGCACGGGCTCGGCGGGGTGATCGCCTCGGTCGGCGCGGGGGTGATGACCGACCGGCTCGGGCGGCGGCCCACACTGATGGCCGCCCAGGTGTCGACGGCCGCCTCGGTGGCGCTGCTCGGCTTCGTGCACGATCCGATGTGGATCGCGGGCGCGGCGTTCCTGGTGGGGCTGGCGAGCAACGCGTCCCGGCCCGCCGTCACCGCGATGATGGCCGACATCGTCCGGCCCGAGGACCGGCTCCGGGCCTATTCGATCAACTACTGGGCGATCAACCTCGGCTTCGCGATCTCCTCCACGGCGGCCGGCTTCGTCGCCGAGTACAGCTACCTGGCCGGCTTCCTCGGGGAGGCCGCGATCACGCTGGCCTGCGCCCTCCTGTGCTACTTCACGCTCCCCGAGTCGCGGCCCGAGCCGGCCGCGCCGTCGGACGCCGGCGGCGCGCCCGCCGTGGGGCTGGGCACGGTGCTGCGGGACGGGCGGTTCATGGGCGTCACCGGCCTCGCCTTCCTGGTGGCGCTGATCTTCACGCAGAGCTCGGTGGCACTGCCGGTGGCCATGGGCCGGGCGGGGCTCTCCACCCATGACTACGGGATGGTCATGGCCGTCAACGGCGTCATGATCGTCGCCTTGCAGATCCCGGTGACCCGCCTCATCGAACGCCGCGACCCCCGGCTGCTGCTGGTCTTCTCCGCCCTGCTCGCCGGCTACGGCTTCGGGCTGACGGCGTTCGCCGGTTCGGTCGGCTTCTTCGCGGTGACCATCGCCGTCTGGACGCTCGCCGAGATCGTCAACGCCCCCACCCAGTCCGGCATGGTCGTGCGCTTCTCGCCGCTCCACGCGCGGGGCCGCTACCAGGGCGTGTTCTCGCTCTCCTGGACCCTGTCGTCCCTGGTCGCGCCGCTGACGGGCGGCGCCGTCATCGAGGAGTTCGGCGCCGGCGCGCTCTGGGCCGGGTGCGCGGTGATCGGCACGTTCGCCGCGGCCGGCTACTGGCTGCTCACCCGGAACCTGCCGGAGGAGGGCGCCATGGACACGGTGTACGCCGCGGGCGGCGGGAGCCGGGAAAAGCGCTCGGCCCCCGCGCCGCAGGAGGCTTGACGCCCCGTCAGGACGACGGTGCGTCGGGCCCGCCGCGCCCCTCGCCCGTCAGCCGGCCGAACGCCTCCAGGTTGCGCGTGGACTCGCCCCGCGCGGTGCGCCACGCGTACTCCTTGCGGATCGCGCTCGCGAACCCCATCTCCAGCAGGGTGTTGAAGCTGCCGTCGGCGTTCTCCAGCACCACGCCGAGGATCCGGTCGACCTCCTCCGGCGTGACGGCGGCCAGCGGCAGCCGGCCGACGAGGTAGACGTCGCCGAGATGGTCGACGGCGTAGGCGACCCCGTACAGCCGGGTGTTGCGCTCCAGCAGCCAGCGGTGCACCGCCTCGTGGTTCTCGTCGGGGCGGCGCACGACGAAGGCGTTGACGGAGAGGGAGTGGTTGCCGACGACCAGCGACACGGTCGTCGACAGCTTCCGCGTTCCGGGCAGCTTCACGACGTACGTGCCGTCGGACGGGCTCTCCCACTCCAGCCCGGCCTCGCCGAGCGTCCGCTCGATGACCGTCTTCGCGTCGGACATGCGCTGATCAGACATGTGCCGAGCGTAGGCGACGCCGCCGCTCGCCGATCGCCTCGGTGTACACCGCGGCCGTGGCGGCGGCGGCCGTGTCCCAGCCGAACGACCGGGCGTGTGCCGCCGCCGCGGCGCCCATCGTGGCCGCGAGCTCCGGGGCGTCCGCGAAACGTTCCAGCGCCCGCGCGTAGTCGGCGGGGTCATGGCCGTCGACCAGGAAGCCGCTGGTCCCGTGCCGGACCGCCACCGGCAGGCCGCCCACCGCCGCCGCGACGACCGGCGTGCCGCACGCCTGCGCCTCCACCGCCACCAGGCCGAACGACTCGCTGTGCGAGGGCATGACCAGCACGGACGCCGCCCGGTACCAGTCCGCGAGCCGCTCCTGGTCGACCGGCGGGCGGAACCTGACCACGTCGGCGATGCCCAGCCGGGCGGCCAGCTTGTGGAGCTCCTCCGGCTTCGCCATGCCGCTGCCGCTCGGCCCGCCGACCACCGGCACGACCATCCGCGACCGCAGCGCGGGACGCCGGTCCAGCAGCTCGGCCACCGCGCGCAGCAGCACGTCCGGCGCCTTCAGCGGCTGGATCCGGCCCGCGAACAGCGGAACCAGCGCGTCCTGCGGCAGCCCGAGCCGCTCCCGGGCCGCGGCCCGGCCGTCGGCCTCCCGGAACCGCTCCAGATTGACGCCGGGATGCACGACGGCGACCTTGTCGGGGGCCGCGTCGTAGTGCCGGACGAGCTCCTCGGCCTCCCCCTCCGTGTTGGCGATCAGCCGGTCGGCCGCCCGGACGATCTGCGTCTCGCCGATCACCCGGGCCTGCGGCTCCGGGGTGTCCCCCTCGGCCAGCGCCGCGTTCTTCACCTTGGCCATCGTGTGCATCGCGTGCACCAGCGGCACGCCCCAGCGGTCGGCCGCCAGCCAGCCGACGTGGCCGGACAGCCAGTAGTGCGAGTGCACGAGGTCGTAGTAGCCCGGTCTGTGGCCCGCCCACGCCTGCGTCACCCCGTGCGTGAAGGCGCACAGCTGGGCCGGCAGCTCCTCCTTCGCCAGCCCCTCGTACGGACCCGCGTCGACGTGCCGGACGAGGACGCCGGGCGCCAGCTCCACGGCGGGCGGCAGCTGACCGGTGGTCGCCCGGGTGAAGACCTCCACCTCGATGCCGAGCGCGGCCAGGCGCTTGGCGAGCTCGACAATGTAGACGTTCATGCCGCCCGCGTCGCCCGTGCCGGGCTGGTGCAGCGGCGAGGTGTGGACGCTGAGCATCGCGACGCGGCGCGGCAGCCGGCCCTGCGCGCGGCGCAGGAACTGCTGCGACCGGGCGAAGGGGCTGCCCTGCGTACGGGTACGGCGCGTGCCGCGCCGGGGTGCGTACTGGCTCACCGTTCGGGTCCTCCGTCCGCCTGGGGGGCGTGCGTACGTCAGGGGTCAACCCTTCGAACACGGGGCCGGGGATTCCCCTTCCCTCCTTTACCAAAGAGTGATGCGGCCCTCACGGTCCGGTGCCGTACCGGAACCGCTTACGCTCGGTGCATGGCCGCCGTCCGCCCCTCCCCCGCCCCGCAGCACCGCCCCGTCGGGACGGCGACCCGCGGCACGACCAATCCGAACCGGTTGCGCCGGATGGACCGCTGGATCACCGCCGCCCACGCCTCCGCGCTGCGCCGCGCCGCCGACCCCGTCGCCGTCGACCTCGGCTACGGGGCCGCCCCCTGGACCGCCGTCGAGCTGCTGGAGCGGCTGCGCCGGGTACGCGCCGACGCGCGGGTGGTCGGCGTCGAGATCGACCCGGCCCGGGTGGCCGCCGCCGTGCCGTACGAGCGCGACGGGCTGACCTTCGCCCACGGCGGCTTCGAGGTGCCCCTCGCGGCCGGGCGGCGCCCGTTGATCATCCGGGCGGCGAACGTGCTGCGGCAGTACGACGAGGCTTCCGTCGCCGCCGTCTGGGAGCGGCTGTGCGCCCGGCTCGACCCCGACGGCCTCCTCGTCGAGGGCACCTGCGACGAGATCGGCCGCCGGCACGTGTGGGTCGCGCTCGGCCCGGAGGGGCCGCGCACGGTCACCTTCGCGACACGGCTCGGGTCGCTCGGCACGCCGTCGGACCTGGCGGAACGGCTGCCCAAGGCGCTCATCCACCGGAATGTGCCGGGGGAACCCGTGCACGCTTTCCTGCGGGACTTCGACCGGGCTTGGGCCGCCGCCGCTCCCTACGCTTCGCTGGGGGCCCGGCAGCGGTGGATACGGGCGGTGTCCGGCCTGGCCGGGGACTGGCCGCTCGCGGACGGGCCTCGGCGGTGGCGGCAGGGGGAGGTCACGGTGCGGTGGGAGGCGGTGGCCCCTCGGGGGTAGGCGCGCCCCGGTCCCACCCCTTCGCCGCTTCCTGGGGCTGCGCCCCAGACCCCCTTTTCGCGGCTTCGCCGCTCGTCCTCAAACGCCGGACGGGCTGAAATTTCGCGCCCGGGCGCCGTACTCAGCCCGTCCGGCGTTTGAGGACAGCGCCCGCAGGGCGCTTCGGGGGTGGGGGGGCTCGCCCCCGCGAGAAACGGTGAAAGGGCGGGGCCGGGGCTACCCCTCCCCCAGCGCGGCCAGGAGCGCATCCACCAGCCCCCGGTCCCGCTCGTGCGTCAACCTCCGCCGTGCCTCCTCCGGCGACAACCACGCCAGCCGATCGACCTCACGATTGGGAACGAAGGTGCCGGAGACAGGCAGGCCCGCCCAGTAGCGGACCTCCTTAAGACGCCCGTCCGCGACCGGGTAGCGGGAGGTCGGGAGGGCCGGGCCCAGGACACAGTCCAGTCCCGTCTCCTCGCGGACCTCACGGAGCGCTCCGGACCGCGCGTCCTCGCCGCGCCTGAGCTTGCCCTTCGGGAAGGACCAGTCGAGGTACTTCGGCCGGTGGACGAGCGCGAGCTCGACGCCGCCGCCCGGTCCGCGCCGCCAGAGGACGCAGCCGGCGGCGCGGACGACCGCGTCCTCCGACCCG
Organism: Streptomyces sp. URMC 126; assembly: GCF_051386555.1. Lineage (NCBI taxonomy): Bacteria > Bacillati > Actinomycetota > Actinomycetes > Kitasatosporales > Streptomycetaceae > Streptomyces > Streptomyces sp. URMC 126. Next base: position 8,125 of record NZ_JBPQTX010000015.1, on the reverse strand, counting down.
GCCTCCGGCCGTATCGGCTTCACCGCGCCACCCCCATCCGCTGCCAGGCCCGGCCGAAGGCGAAGCGCGCCGCCTCCACCTCGTACCGCTGGTCCGCGTGGAGCACCCCCAGGGCGTACGCCGTGGCCGGGGCGATGCGCGGGGTACGGGCGGCGGCCGCGGCGTAGGCGGCGGCCTCGGCCGCGTCGCGGTGCCGGTCGAGGGCTTGGCCGGCGTTCAACAGCCGCACGGTGAGGCCGGGTTCGATCTCCGTCTGGTGCTGCTCGTCGAGCACCTCCTGTGCGTACCGGCGCAGCCGCACCAGCAGCCGCACCTGGTGCCAGGGGGCGTCCTGGCGGCTCTCGGCGGCCGGGACGCCCGCGTCGGCGAGGCCGTGGGACAGCGCCTCGGCGTTGTAGGGCAGGCCGGCGGCGGCGAGCGGCAGCGTGCCGACCGCTTCCAGGAGGAGCCGGTGGCTCTGTTCGGCCAGCAGCGGCAGGGCGTCCTGGGCCGGCAGGTCGTGGGCGGACGGGTCGAGCGGCGGGTCGGTCGACAGGACGGCGACGGCGTCCGCGACCGCGTGGAAGCGCGCCGAGCCCAGGGCCTGGAGGGCCGCCGAGTGGGCGCGCGTCCGGGCCAGCGTGAGCTGGCGTTCGAGCAGTGCTCCGGCGCGCGCGGCGCCCACGGCGGGCGCCGCGGCGCTCCCCGCCTCGGCCGCGCCGGACAGCCGGTGCAACGCGCCCCGCAGCCGGGCCAGCCGGGCCGCGCAGGCGTACTCGCGTCCCAGCGTCTCGGTCAGCCAGGCGAGTTCGGACCGGAACTGGTCGGTCCAGGGCACTTCGGCCAGCGGGCGGAAAACGTGGAGCGTCCCCGAGATACGGCGGGCGGCGCCGCGCAGCAGCCGGACGGCCTCGGCCGCCTCCTCGGCCGCGCCCCCGGCGCCGTGCCCGCTGTCCCCGTGCAGCCGCAGGCCGCGCAGGAACTCCGTCGCCTGCTGGTGCAGATAGCGGGCGAGCACGTCGGCGGCGCTGCCCGTGCCGTGCGGCGGGCGGCCGGTGTCCGGCGCCCGGCGTGTCGGGGGCGTCCGGGGCGGCTGGTGTGTCCGGGGCGTCTGAGGTGTCCGGGACGGCTCGGGTGACCGCCCGGCGCCGGGCGGCGCGACGGCCGTGGTCGTCGCCGTGTCCGCCCTGTTCGCCGTCGGGTCCGCCCTGTCCGTCGTCGCGTCGGCCCTGTTCGCCGTCGAGTCGGTCCGCCCCCCGGCCGCGGTGAGGGCGCCCGGGATGTCACGGGGTCGCTGTGCCACGCCGGCGCCTCCGGGCGTCGATGAGGATTTCCTGGACGTTGCGCAGCGGCCGGCCGTCGGCGTCGGTCGCGCGCCGGGTCCAGCCGCCGTCCGGGCCGAGGTGCCAGGACGCGGTCCGGTCGGACATGCCGAGTTCCAGCAGCCGGCTGAGCGAGGCGCGGTGCGCGGGGTCGGTGACCCGGACGAGCGTCTCGATACGCCGGTCGAGATTGCGGTGCATCATGTCGGCGCTTCCCAGCCAGACTTCGGGCTCGCCGCCGTTCGCGAAGGCGAAGACACGGGAGTGTTCCAGGAACCGTCCGAGGACGCTGCGCACCCTGATGTTCTCCGACAGGCCGGGCACACCGGGCCGCAGCGCGCAGATCCCGCGCACCCACACGTCCACCGGGACGCCCGCGCGCGAGGCGCGGTACAGGGCGTCGATCACCGTCTCGTCCACCATCGCGTTGACCTTGACGCGGATGGAGGCGGGCCGTCCGTCCCGGCGGTGGGCGATCTCCCGGGAGATGCGCGCCACCAGGCCGTCGCGGAGCGAGCGGGGGGCGACCAGGAGCCGCCGGTAGGTCTGCCGGCGGGAGTAGCCGGACAGCCGGTTGAAGAGGTCGGAGAGGTCGGCACCCACCTGCGGGTCGGCGGTGAGCAGGCCCAGATCCTCGTAGAGCCGGGCGGTCTTGGGGTGGTAATTGCCGGTTCCCACATGGGAATAGCGGCGGAGGGTGTCGCCCTCCTGCCGGACCACCAGGGACAGCTTGCAGTGCGTCTTGAGCCCGACGAGCCCGTAGACGACGTGGCAGCCGGCCTCCTCCAGCTTCCGCGCCCATTTGATGTTCGCCTGCTCGTCGAAACGCGCCTTGATCTCGACCAGGACGAGGACCTGCTTCCCGGACTCCGCGGCGTCTATCAGCGCGTCGACGATCGGGGAGTCACCGGACGTCCGGTAGAGCGTCTGCTTGATGGCGAGGACGTCCGGGTCGGCCGCCGCCTGTTCGAGGAAGGACTGGACGGAGGTGGAGAACGAGTCGTACGGATGGTGGAGCAGCACGTCCCGCTCGCGCAGGGCGGCGAACACGTCGGGCGCCGTCGCCGACTCCACCTCGGCCAGGTCCCGATGGGTCCCGGCGACGAACTTGGGGTACTTCAGCTCCGGCCGGTCCAGCGCCGCGATATGGGACAGGGCGGTGAGGTCGAGCGGGCCCGGCAGGGGATAGACCTCCGCGTCGGAGATCTTCAGCTCGCGGATCAGCAGGTCCAGGACGTACGGGTCGATGGACTCCTCGACCTCCAGCCGCACGGGCGGGCCGAAGCGGCGGCGCATGAGCTCCTTCTCCAGCGCCTGGAGCAGGTTCTCCGCGTCGTCCTCCTCGACCTCCAGGTCCTCGTTGCGCGTCACCCGGAACATGTGGTGCCCCAGCACCTCCATCCCCGGGAACAACTCCTCCAGATGCGCCGCGATCACGTCCTCCAGCGGCACGTACCGCTGCGGCGACGCCTCCAGGAACCGGGACAGCAGCGGCGGAACCTTCACCCGCGCGAAGTGCTCGTGCCCGCTGACCGGGTTGCGGACGACCACGGCGAGGTTGAGCGAGAGCCCGGAGATGTACGGGAAGGGGTGCGCCGGGTCGACGGCGAGCGGGGTGAGGACGGGGAAGATCTGCCGGCGGAAGAGGGTGAAGAGGCGGGACTGCTCCTTCTCGGTCAGCTCCGGCCAGCGGATCAGGTGGATGCCCCGCTCGGCCAGCTCGGGGGCGACGTCCTGCTGGTAGCAGGCGGCGTGCCGGGCCATGAGCTCGCGGGAGCGGGTCCAGATCAGCTCCAGCACCTCGCGCGGCTGGAGGCCGGACGCGGAGCGGGTGGCGACGCCGGTGGCGATGCGGCGCTTGAGGCCGGCGACGCGGACCATGAAGAACTCGTCGAGGTTGCTCGCGAAGATCGCCAGGAAGTTGGCGCGCTCCAGCAGCGGGGTGGCAGGGTCCTCGGCCAGTTCCAGGACGCGTTCGTTGAACGCCAGCCAGCTCCGTTCGCGGTCCAGGAAGCGGTTCTCCGGCAGCGGCTCGCCGTCCCGGGCGGGGTCCTCCTCGCGGTCGTCGTAGCCGTCGGCGTAGTCGATGCCGGCGGCATCCGCGCCGGCCGCCTCGGCGTAGCGGGCGGGGTCGTGCCCCTGCCCGTCGTAGCCGTGCCCGGGCCCGTCACCGCCGCCGTAGCCGTCATAGCCGTCGAGGTCGGCGTCCAGGTCGGGTTCCGGTTCCGGGACGTCCGGGGCGGCCGGGCCCGGCCCGTGCGCGGCGGTCAGGAAGCCGACGGGGCGCGCGGCCGCGTACCGGTCGCCGGACGGCCGCTCGTCTTCCCCGTCCTCCCGGGGGCACGAGAACGCCGGAGGGTCTGCCATGCCCTCATTGTTCCGCTCGTCCGGGAGGGCGGGCACGGCGGAGACCGCGGTTCCGCGTGGCCTGCGTTGTCGTGCGTGGGGGGCGACCGGCTGCATTCCGCAAGACTGGCAACCGCTGTTGAATCACGGGTAACGCCCACATGGCGTGCGGGAAACCCGAGAGCCTCTCGGGGGTGACCGGAGGATTCCGGGTGGTGAGCCGGGGTTCCTGATGGGCCGGCCCGAGGGCGGCCATCGCCGCTACGGCACCGAGTGCCGTACCCAGCGCACCGCCGCCCAGGCCGCGAGCGCCGCTAGGGCCGTGAGGATGCCCGCCTCCAGCCACGCCAGGGGCCAGTGGTGCGCCGGGGAATGGAGGTCGAGGTACCAGCGGTCGGCGTCGTGCGCGGCGAGGCAGCGCTCGGGGGAGACCCCGATGCCGCAGACGTCATCCGGCAGACTTTCACCCGAACGGGTGAGGAGGCCGCGTCCCAGGACCCACGTTCCGTCGCTCGGGTACCCGGGCATGCTCAGCGAGACCGCCCGCGTGCGCGGCCACAGATAGGGCCGGACGAAGCCGAGCGCGAACCGCACCAGCCCGTACCCCACCAGGGTCAGGACCATCGCCGCCACCGTGCGCCGGGTCACCAGCGCGGCCAGCGCGCCGAGCGCGACCCCGCACAGGGCGCCGGCGACCGGCACCGGGCCGAGCATCCCGAACGAGTCGTACCAGCGCTGGCCGGGCAGCAGCTCCGGGGGAACGGCCGTCCAGCACCAGGTGTAGAGCGCCGACATCAGCGACACCCCGACGAGCACCAGCACCACGGGCACGGCGAGTTTGGCCGCGAGCCAGCAAGCCGGGGTGCCGGACTGCGTCCAGGCCAGCCGCCACGTACCGCTCTCCAGCTCCCGGGCGACCATCGGCCCCGCTGTGAACAGGCCCGCCAACAGCGGCACATACTGCACGACCAGCCCGTTGAAGTGCAGCGCGTCCCCGTACCCGGCCTGGAAGTCGGCGGCCGGCGACCAGCGTTCGGCGCATTCCGGTCCGCCGTCCGCGCACAGGTCGCGCAGCGTCCGGACGTCCGCGTTGTGGCGCAGCATCAGGCCGAGGAGCGCCAGTTGCCCGAGGTAGAGCAGCAGGAGTCCCGCCAAAGTGATCAGCGTGGCCCGGTGCTGGCGCAGGACGAGCCAGACGAACCCGCGCGGCCGCAGCCGGTCCCGGCGGCTCACCGGCGGGGTGGCGGTGGGATCGGACGGGGGTACGGGCGTCAGGGTGGCGGTCACGCGGCGGCCCTCCCGGACCGGGGCTCGGCGCTCGGGGTGAGCAGGGGCGGCACTTCGGGGGCGCGGAGGTGGGCGAGGAGCAGGTCCTCCAGGGTGGGCTCCGAGATCTGCCACTCCCCCGCGACCGGCCCTTCCGGCCGGAGGACGGCGGTGAGCTGCCGGCCCGTGATCCGCGACGAGACGACCGTGTGCGCCCCGAACGCCCGGGGCGGCTCCGGGCCCTCGTGGCGGCCCACGACGACGCGGTGGACGCCGATCAGGTCCTCGACCTCGCCCGCCAGCCGGATCCGGCCGTCGCCGAGCAGCAGCAGGTAGTCGCAGACGCCGTCGAGTTCGGACAGGACGTGGGAGGCCAGCACGATGGTGGTGGCGTGTTCGGCGGCCTCGGCCATCAGGGCCGCGGTGATCTCGTGTCGCACCAGCGGGTCGAGGTCGGCCATCGGTTCGTCCAGCAACAGCAGGTCGGGGCGCTTGCCGAAGGCCAGGGCCAGCGCGACGCGGGTGCGCTGGCCGCCGGAGAGGGCGCCGACGCGGGCGTGCGCCGGCAGGTTCCCCTCCCGGACGAGCCGCTCCGCCGCCGCCTGGTCCCAGCGGTCCGGGTTGAGCTCGCGGCCCATGCGCAGGGTGTCGGCCACCGTGAACTGCGGGTACAGCGGCTTGTCCTGAGGCAGGTACGCCACCCTGGGCCGCGTCCCGGCGCCGCCCGCCGGCCCGCCCAGCACCTCCAGCCGGCCCGACTGCGGCCGCCGCAGCCCCGCGACGACGGACAGCAGGGTGGACTTGCCGGCGCCGTTGGGTCCGACGAGCGCGCAGACCCGCCCCGTGGGCACCCGGAACGAGCAGTCCCGCAAGGCCTGGGTACGCCGCTGCTTCACCCCCAGCCCGACCGCCTCGATGGCGGTTCCGCCGGGGACATAGGTCAGGTCGGTCATCCGGTCCCCTCGTCGGCGCGGGCGGTGCGGGTCGTGGTGACGGGTGTGAGGGGTGTGGTGGTCGTGTCCGGCGCCGGGGATCCGGCTTCCGGCCCGGCCGCCACGGCCCGTTCCTCGCCGGGCGGTACGCCGTCGAAGCACGCCTCCAGCACGGACGTCATCAGGGCGGCGACGTCGGCACGGCCGAGCCCGGCCGCACGGGCCCGCTCGGCCCAGCCGGCCAGCTCGACGCCGAGCGGCGAGTCCGTGGCGGCGCCCGGCCGGGCCAGGGAGCGCCGGACGAACGTCCCGAGCCCGGGGCGCGCCTCGACCAGGCCCGCGCGGTCGAGTTCGCGGTACGCCTTCAGCACCGTGTTCGGGTTGATGGCGGTGGCCGCGACGACCTCGCGGGCGGTGGGGAGCTGGTCGCCGGGCATCAGCAGGCCCAGCCGCAGCGCCTGTTCGACCTGCCGGGCGATCTGCACGTAGGGAGCGACGCCGCTGCGGCGGTCGATGCGGAACTCGACCACGCCCTCACCCTGCTTCCACTCGACGGCCGGCCCGCCCCACACGGGGGTGGGGCGGTTCCACCAATTACCTAGTGAAAGCAGGATGACGGCACTCCGCTTCCTCCGTCAACACGCCTGCGGATGTACACCCCACCCGTCCGCATACCCGTCCGCGTACGCGTCCGACGCGCGGTCAGGACTCCGTGCGGTACATCAGATCCGTCTCGTGGACCGTGAACCCCAGCCGCTCGTACACCGACACGGCCGCGGCGTTGTCCGCGTCCACGTACAGCATCGCCGTCGGCAGGCCCGCCGCCGCGAGGTGCCGAAGGCCGATGGTGGTGAGGGCCTTGCCGAGTCCGCCGCCCTGGGCCCCGGGGCGGATGCCGACGACGTACACCTCACCGAGCCGTTCCTCGGCGTGCACCTTCGTCCAGTGGAAGCCGACGATCGCGCCGTCGCGCTCGGCGAGGAAGAAGCCCTCCGGGTCGAACCAGCTCTCGGCCTTGCGATCGTCCAGGTCGCGCTGGGTGAGCGAGCCCTGTTCCGGGTGGTGGGCGAACGCCTCGGCGTTGACGGCGAGCCACTCCGCGTCGTCGGCGCCGGGACGGAAGGTCCGGACGGTGACACCCTCGGGCAGCCGGGGCTCGGGGAGGTCGAGGTCGTCCAGCGGACGCCGCATCTGCCGCAACTCGCGGAACAGGCTCATCCCCAGCACCTGCGCGAGATGCCGTGCGGCCGGATGACCGCCGTGTGCCCACACGCGCAGCCGCTTCCCGGACTCTCTCAGCAGCGCGTTGCCCAGCGCCCGGCCGTGACCGCGTCCCCGGTACGCCGGGTGCACGACGAGCTCGCCGGCGGGCGCCTCGACGGGATCGGTGTCCTCCAGCTGCGCGTACCCGGCGAGAGCCTCCACGCCGTCCGTCACGTCGTGCAGCAACAGATGCCGTACGCCCGGCCGGCCCCCCTTCAGCTGGAGCCGGCCCTGCTCGGAGACGGCGTGCCGGCCGTCGGCCGCCGCGGCCTCCGCGATCAGCCGGAGCACGTCCCGCGCGCACTCGGGCGTCGGCTCGTCCAGCACCTCGACGCGGCGCCGCCCGCTCTCGTCGTTCCACTCGTCAGTCATGGCCCCGAGCCTATGCCGCGGCCGGAAGCGGGCCCGGGCGGCGTCCGCTCCCGGTCAGTGCCGGCTGTTGAGGTAGCCGATGGCGGTGGCGCCCCACCAGCCGAGTTGTGAGAGCAGGACGGTGGCGGCGCAGCGGAGGGTCAGCGTCCGGGACGCGGGCGCCCGTCCGGCGGCGACGGCGTCCAGACGCGGCTGGAGCGCCCGGGCGTGGAGACCGTTGAGGGCCACGAGGAGGACGAGGCCGAGTTTGACGCGCGTGAGCGGGGAGCCGGGGTCGGGGTGGAGCAGGACGCCCGTCCCGACGAGACCGGCCAGCCCCAGCCAGACCGGCAGATGGACCGCGCCCGCCGTGCGCAGGACCTCCGGCAGCGCCTTGCGGCCCGTCAGCCACAGCAGACCCAGCCAGTCGACGGTGAGCACGGCCCCGAAGCCGATGAGGAGCGAGGCGAGGTGGACGAAGAGCGCGATGTCGTGGAGGAGCGGGTCGGTGCGCAGGTGGACGGCGGTCCAGACCGCCGCGGCCCAGAGGGCGCAGAGGCCCACCGCGGCGGCGGAGTGGAGGACGGGCCGGGTGACGAGAGGAGCGGGACCGGCCGGGGCGGACACGTGGGCTTCCTTCGGGGGCTTCGACGGGCGGGGATGGAG